>JAKZXP010000270.1:0-5038 GCA_047514915.1 Terriglobia bacterium | reverse complement strand
TCCGGCCAGTTCGCCAGCCATGGGCGCTATTCTAGTGCGGTTCCAACCGAAACGGTCCATGTATTCCACCTAACGGGGAGCTTGGGCTTTGGACATTGGAGCTTGGACTGGATAGGATGAACAGCGACGCGCAGCCCGGCAACGCGCGTCCCGCTGATGCGCGGCCCGGCGCCGCGCTGCAACAAATGTTCCGCTTCGAGATCGTGGCTACCGATCCGCACTCGCGCGCCCGTGCCGGACGCCTGCACACGCCCCACGGAACGGTCGAGACGCCGGTCTTCATGCCGGTAGGAACGCTAGGTACCGTCAAAGGCCTGACGCAGGAGGTGTTGGAGGAACTGGGAGCCGAGATTCTGCTGTGCAATACCTACCACCTCTACCTGCGGCCGGGCCACGACCGAATTCGTAACCTGGGCGGCCTGCACAGGTTCGTGTCCTGGTCCCGTCCGATCATCACTGACAGCGGGGGCTTCCAGGTGTTCTCGCTAGCGGCCCTGCGCCGGCTCAGCGAGCAGGGGGTAACCTTCCGCTCGCACCTGGACGGCTCCGAACACTTCTTCTCGCCCGAATTTGCGCTGGAAGTGCAGAACGCTCTGGGAAGCGACATCGTTATGCCGCTAGACGACTGCACCGAGTTCCCGGTGAGTCACGAGCAGGCGCGCAAATCCATGGAGATGACCCTGCGTTGGGCCGAGCGAAGCCGCAACCGCTGGCGGGAGCGTCCCGGGCCGGCAGCCCTGTTCGGCATCATCCAAGGCAGCGTTTACCCGGACCTGCGCCGGGAATCGGCCGAGCGCACCGTAGAGCTGGGCCTGGCCGGCTACGCCGTCGGGGGTTTGTCGGTGGGCGAACCGCGCCCGCTCACTTTTGAGATGCTCGACGCTGCAGAGCCCTTGTTACCCCGCCACCAGCCCCGCTACATGATGGGGGCGGGCTCGCCGGAAGAGCTGGCCGAGTACGTGGCGCTCGGGGTGGACATGATGGACTGCGTGCTTCCCACCCGCAACGCCCGAAATGGGTTGCTGTTCACCTCGCAAGGACGCCTGATCATCCGCCATGCCTGCTACGCTGAGGACCCCAAACCGCCCGACGAACGGTGCGGCTGCCCCGTGTGCCGTCGCTATTCGCGCGCCTACTTGCGGCACCTGTTTCTGTCGGGTGAAATTCTTTCCAGCGTGTTGAATACAATCCACAACTTGTACTTTTACCTTGACAGGATGCGCCAAATCCGGCAGGCTATTTTGCTTGGGGGCTTTTCGGAATTCCTCGCACTTGTCCGCTCACAATCGGGGGCTTGAGGTCTAGTTTCCTATCGCGGGCCGTGCAGGCTTGCCGGCAGACCAGTTGCAGACTTTCGTCAGGGTCTGGCCCGCTTCCTGGCGGGAAGAGTCAAGCTCTACCTGAAATCTGGCATGGATCGGGGGACAAACAGGGTTGTTTGTAGGATTGACATTCTGGCTTCAAACGGGCGGTTTGGACCAAATCCTCCGCGCGATGTTCCCTTTCTTCCTCATCTTTGGGATCTTTTATGTGCTGTTGTTTCTTCCCCAGCAGCGCCGCCAAAAGCAGCAAAGGGAGATGCTGGCGAATCTGAAAAACGGCGACCGCGTGATCACCACCGGCGGCATCCGCGGCACCATCGTGGGCCTCAAGGAAGATTACATCCACCTCCGCGTGCCACCTCAGGACATCCGCCTAGAGGTCTCACGGGCCGCCGTGTCTGGCCTGGTGAGCGTCGAAGAGAAGAAATCCGGGTAGGTCTCGGCCAATGAAACGAAACTTGGTTTACAGGACCCTCCTCATCGCGGCTGTGATTTTGGCCTGCCTGGGGGGCATCTTCGGCTTGCCGACCAGTTGGGAGGAGGCCAAGGCGAATGCCGCCGAGCGCATCCGCCTGGGGCTGGACTTGAAAGGAGGCACGCACCTGATCCTTCAGGTGCACGTGGAGGAAGCAGTGGCCGCCGAAACGGATCAGACCGTGGACCGGCTCAAGGAGTTGCTCCGCAGGCGGGAGATCAGCTATGGGGAAGTTCGCCGCGGAGAAGGGGACACCCAAATCCTGGTCGTGGGTATTCCCTCCGAGCAAAGCGGTGAGTTTCGCGATCTGTTGAGCGAGCGGTTCAGCGTCACCTGGGATTACGCTTCCCGCGCTAACAACGAATGGAGCCTGCGTATGAAGCAAAGTGCGGTGCTCGCTGTCCAGGATGATGCGGTGAAGCAGTCCGTGGAGACCATCCGTCGCCGTGTGGACGGGAAAGGCCTGAAGGAGCCGGCTATCCAGCAGCATGGCCGAGGCGAGCACGAGATCCTGGTGCAGTTGCCCGGCGTGGACGACCCGGCCGACGTGAAACAGATCATGCAGGAAACGGGCATGCTGGAGATTAAGCAGGTCAATGACTCCACGCCATACTCGTCCCGGGAGGCAGCCCTGGCCGCGAAAGGCGGGGTGCTTCCGAGAGGCACCGTCATCTTGAGGTCGGTGGAACGGAATGGGGCAGATACCGACAGCGGCGAACAGTGGTATATCGTCAGTCGTACCCCGGTCATCACCGGTCGCGACTTGCGCAGCGCGCAGGTGGGCCGCGACGAGAACGGCAGCCCGGAAGTGGGCTTCAGCATCAAGTCCGAAGGGGCGCAGCGCTTCGGCCGCTATACAGAGGCCAACATCAACAAGTTCATGGCCGTGGTTCTGGACAACAAGATTTACACCGTAGCCGAGATTCAGAGCCGCATCACCGACCAGGGACGCATCACCGGCCGCTTTAGCCTCGACCGGGCGCTCAATTTGGCGCTGGTGCTGAAGGCCGGCGCGCTGCCGGCCAGCATCAGCTACCTGGAAGAGCGCACGGTTGGGGCCTCGCTGGGGGCCGATTCCATCCGAAAGGGTTTCTTCTCGGCCCTGGTGGGCCTGGCGGCGGTCGCGTTCTTGATGCTGTTTTACTACAGGTGGTCCGGAGTGAATGCCGTGGTGGCCTTGGCCCTGAACCTGCTCTTGGTGCTTGCCGCCCTGGCCTACTTTGGTGCCGTGCTCACACTACCAGGAATCGCCGGATTAGTTCTGTTGATCGGCATGGCGGTGGATTCTAATGTCTTGATTTTCGAGCGCATACGAGAAGAACTGCGGGCCGGCAAGAGCGTCCCGGCAGCGATCAAGACTGGATTTGAGAAGGCTTTTCTAACGATCATTGACACCCACGTGACCACGGTGGTGGCCTGCGTATTTCTTGGCCTGCTGGGGAGTGGGCCAGTCCGCGGGTTTGCTGTGACCCTGGTCATAGGACTCCTGGCCAACGTGTTCACGGCCGTTTTCGTTTCCCGGACTATCTTCCTGTGGGGAGTGCATCGGGCGCGAGGGCAGCCAACTATCAGTATTTAAGGCAGTATCTAAGGTAGCTTGGTGGAAGAACCTGCCCCTGGACAAAGCCGCGGGTTTGGGAACATAATCAGGATCGTTGGTGTCTAGACTAAGTAGGGAGCGTGTGTTGGGAGGGTGAGCTGGGGGGATCTGGGTAAAAGGATCCTGGACATCGATGGAGCTTCTTCGGAACGCCAACTATAACTTCCTTGGCTGGAAGTGGGCTTTTGTTCCCGTGTCGCTGCTGCTAAGCCTGGCGGGACTTACCTCCTTGTTGGTAAAGGGCGGTCCGCGGTACGGCATCGATTTTCGCGGCGGCACCCTCGTGTACGTGAAGTCCCAGCAGCCGCCGTCCCTGGACCAGCTCCGTAATTCACTGAAGAAAAAGGGTTTGGGGGAGAGCACCATCCAGCGTTATGGCCCACTGGCGGAGCACGAGGTCATCATTGGCCTGGAGCAGAAAGAGGGCTTGGAGCAGAAAGAGCAAACCGACCCGGCACTAGGTTCGACCACGGGCATTACCCTGGAAGCGATGCGCGCAACCGTACTGGAGACCTTGCGCGAGACCTTCGCGGGCGATCAGGGACAGAAGGCCGACCTGAATAACATCGGACGGGATACTCTGCTCAACCGTTTGGTAACGTTGGGACTGGGGGATCAGGAGGCGGCCAGCCTGGCGGATGGCATCCTCGACCGCCGGACAGAAAAGTCCGGATTGCTCGCCGGCGTGGCCGATTTACACGGGCTGCCCGGCCTGACGCCCCAGTTGGAGCAGACCATGACCCGCGAGTTCTCCTTTGCTCCCTATGCCGTCCGCAAAGCCGAGTTTGTCGGCCCCAAGGTAGGCGCTACGCTTCGCCGTCAGGCCCTGTACGCCACCCTGTACGCGCTGACAGGCATGCTGATTTATATTGCTTTTCGATTTGAGTTTGTGTATGGAGTGGCGGCAGTTATCGCTACATTGCACGATGTCATTATTACCATCGGGTTCCTCTCGTTGTTCAACATCGAGGTCAGCCTGACGGTGGTGGCGGCGTTATTGACCCTGGTTGGCTTCTCCGTGAACGATTCGATCGTGGTCTTTGACCGGATCCGGGAAAACCTGAAGCTGATGCGGCGCGAGGGGCTTGTCCAGATCGTCAACCGGAGCATCAACCAAACCCTAAGCCGAACCATCTTGACCTCCGGTTTAACTTTTATTACAGTGCTTTCCTTGTTCTTGTTCGGCGGGGCCGTGTTGCATGGCTTCGCGCTCGTACTGGTCGTAGGCGTCTTAGTTGGGACCTACTCTTCCATTGGCATCGCCGCACCGATCGTGGTGGTCTGGCAGCAATGGCACGAGAGCCGCGGCGGCAGCGGCAGAGTGGTTACTTTGGAGAAGGCTCGGACCCGCGCAAAACCCAACGTGAGCGCGGGCGTTAGAGCATAGGTTTCGTCGCGACACGAAACCGGGAGGGGTAAGACATGTTTGAACAAAGTTTGTTGGAGATGGCGGAGATGGGCAACACCAAGAAGCCTTACACCGTGCTGATCTCTGCGATCTTCCAGTGTTTTATCGTCGGGATTCTGATCCTGATCCCGTTGATTTACACGGAGGCTCTGCCCGGTGGGGAACTGATGACGTTTCTGGTGGCGCCCCCCCCCCCCCCCCCACCCCCTGCTGTTGACATCGCAGAGATTGTG
>JAKZXP010000269.1:0-3518 GCA_047514915.1 Terriglobia bacterium | reverse complement strand
CGTCTGGACTCCGTCGGATCGTTGCGGCGGTCGCGCACGAAGCTGGCGCCCAGCATTCCCACCCGCACCGGCCGGGCAAACAGCGGGATATCCTGGACGGACACCTTAAGCGTATCACGCTCGGCCTCCACCCGGCGGTAGCTATAGCGATAGAGCAGCGTGTCGCTGCGACCCCGTTTCTGCTGCAGGGCGACAGAGCCTTCGAGCCGCTGTGACGCAAATGTCAGCACGTCGAAGCTGCGCTCCACGAACCCGCTAAACAGCAACGTCAGGCGCGGCGCGTGCCAGAAGCGCGGGGCCGTGTAACTGAACAGGGCGCGCTCCTGAAGTCGGCTTAGGCGCGACTTGAACGAGAGCGTGTGGTTGCGGCCGCGAAAATTCAGCCGGGTGACCTCAAACGAGACCAGCGGGCTGATGCCGGCTTGCCCTTCTGGATCGCTCACCTCCTCGGTTGCGGCGCCGAAGCGGGCAACATCGACGCCGCCCCCCACCGATACAGTGTAGCGTCCCCCCTCTTCGACCTGCACCAGGGCGTTCTTGAATCTCTCCTTTCCCTCCCGGTTCTGCACTGCAATTTCGACCTTTTCGAAGATGCCCAGGTCATAGAGCCGGCGCTGGGTCTCCAGGATGTCTGATTGGCTGAGCGGCTCACCCGCTTTTAATAAAAGCTGCTGGTCCACAATGTAGCTGCGCGTGGTGTCGAGTCCGCTGATTAACACCTGCTCGATATACTGCCGCGGCCCTTCGGAAATCTTGTAAATTAGGTCAACCTGTTCCTGTCCGCCCTCGACCGGTTGGACTTCCCAGTTGAAGGTGGCCTCGGGGAAGCCACGGTTGAAGTATTGGCTCAGCACGTTGGCTCGGTCCAGCCGGACATTGAAATCGCTAAACGGCTGACCGTCGGCGCAGGCCACCAGGCCTCGCAACTCCTCGGCGGGGATTTCCAGGGCGCCCTTGAGGGTCAATGTCCGCACCAGCGTCTGGGGACCTTCATCCACACGAAGGCGGACAGCCATGTGCCCCTGCTTGTCCTGATAGTCGTCCTGTACACCGGAAGTGACCCGCACGTTGCGGAACCCGTTGGCCACATACAGGTTCCGGATTGCCATCACATCCCTTTTCAGCAGATCGCCGCTAAAGCGGCCGTCACTCATCAGCCCCTTCTCTGTCACAAACATACGTTCCCGGAGCGTCGGCGTGTCGAAGTAACGATTCCCGCTGATCTCCAGCAGCTCCACCTGATGGTCGGGGCCGGGCTCGACGTGATATTCCACCACCATCTTTTCCCCGCCGGCTTCCGGGCTGCCGGCTTCCGACCTGCCGGGTTCCGGGTGAATATGTGCCTCCACCTTGACGTCGAAGTGGCCCTGGCGTTGGTAGAAGTCCAGCAAGTTGCTTTTCCCTTCACGCACCAGATCGGCGTCTACGACGCCCTCGGTGTAGATGGGAAGCAGCTCGCGGCGCTTGTTGCCAGATAGCTTGGCGCCGACGACATTGACCTCGACCTGGGGCCCGCCGTTGACTTCCAGCACCAGCAGCACCCCGTTTTCCTGGGGAAGGTAGCGCCGCTCGACGATGGCAATTTCCGCTTCCAGGTATTTTCTCTTCCTGTAGTGCTTTCGCAGACGGCGGAGCGCTTTTTGGAGTCGCTCCGGGGTCACTTCTTGACCCGGCTTGAGCTTGGCAGCGTGCAGGACCTTTTCCGGTGGGAAGCGGGGCGTGCCCGTGACCTGCACTTGGGAGATGCGCGCTCGCTCGCCCGCTTGGACTTGAAAATGGAGATCCACCTGCTGGATTTCAGCATGCAATTGCACCCGAGGCTCGATGCCTGCCTGGTAAAAGCCATGCTCTTGGAGCAACCGGCGCAGGCCTTGGATGGCCCGCGCGTGCTTTCCCTCTGTCCACAGCTCACCGAACTGCAATCTGGTGCTGTTGACCAGTTGCCCGCGGTTCGGGGACCCTTGGACGCCTTCGACGAAGACACCCCCCACGAAGTAGTTTTCCCTGGTGATGAAGGTCAGGGTGAGGCCATCCGCCTGCCGTTGGGCGTCCACCTGGATATCGAGAAAACGCCCGGTGGCGTAAAGCCGCTGGATGCTCTGGCGGACCTTGCCCACGCTGTACACATCGTCGCGGTGGATGGCCAGCAATTCCTGCAGGCGCTGCTTGTCCAGAGCCGCCTGGGTCTCGATGCGGATTTCGCGGACGGGCAGTCCTTGCAGTTCGTCCGCGAAAACCGACCCGGCTAGCAAAAGGGGGACGAAGAGCAACCTTGATATCGAACGGAGCACCATTCTTGGTTGGGCCGGAGAAACTCGCACCGCGATGCGGCCAGCCGCGTTGCCAACGCCGGGACGGCTCCGCAGTCTCTTCAAGAAGTATAATAGTCCCGTGCCAGATGTCGCGGAAGACAAATACTCGCGCCAGGTGTTGTTTGCAGGCTTGGGACTCGAAGGACAGCGGCGCTTGCGCGAGTCGCGCGCGCTGGTTGTCGGCTGCGGCGCGCTGGGCAGCTTCAGCGCCAATGCCCTGGTCCGTGCTGGCGTGGGCCGCCTCACCGTGGTGGACCGCGATTTCGTGGAACCCAGCAATTTGCAGCGCCAGATGTTGTTCGACGAAGCCGATGCCCTCGAGTCGCTCCCCAAGGCGACTGCAGCCCAACGGCACCTGCGCCGGATCAATTCCGACGTCGTCGTGGAAGGTCGCGTGGCTGACGTCACGCCCGCCAACGTCGAGGAACTCATATCGGAAGCGGGCATCGTCCTGGATGGCACCGACAATTTTGAGACCCGTTACTTAATCAATGACGCCTGTGTCAAGCTGGGGGTTCCCTGGATCTACGCGGCTGCAGTCGGCAGCTACGGCGCGACAATGCCGGTACTGCCGGGACGCACCGCCTGCCTGGCCTGCCTGTTCCCGGAGCCTCCCGCGGATGCCGGAGAAACCTGCGAGACAGCGGGCATCCTCAGCAGCGCAGCGGCTGCTGTGGCCTCCCTCCAGGTAGCCGACGCTCTTAAGGTGCTGAGCGGAGCTCTGGATCGGGTGGAAGCGCGCTTGTTCACCGTGGACGTATGGGAAAACCGGGTGCGCACGCTGCGCGTGGGCTCGCCGGTAGCCGGCTGCCAGGTTTGTGGGGGCCGCCAATTCCGCCACCTGGCCGGCGAGCGCCGTGCCCACATTACCCTGTGTGGCCGCAATTCGGTGCAGATCCACGAGCGCGAGCGCCCCCTGAATTTTAGCCTGTTGAGCGCCCGCCTGAAGCCGCTGGGCCGAGTACGTTACAACGAGTTTGTGCTGAGGTTCTTTGTCGCGCCTTACGAGATGACGCTGTTTCCCGACGGGCGTGCGATCATCAAAGGGACCACCGATCCCGGTGTGGCACGGAGCCTCTACGCGCGCTACATCGGCAATTAGCGGCCCGTGAGGCGGCCCGTGAGGTAGCCCGTGCGGTAGGATGATAGCCATGGGATCGCTCCGTCGGCTAATTCCATTAGGCGGGCGGATTGTCGGTGTCACTC
>JAKZXP010000268.1:0-3053 GCA_047514915.1 Terriglobia bacterium | reverse complement strand
CCAAATCCGGCGGCGATTCGGCTTTGCCGGAACGCCCATCCTGCTCCGGACCCGGGCGCGGAAAAAGCGGCGTGCGGCCGCCCGCAGCAACCGACCCCGCCGGACAACGGCCTCTCGCACCCACCCGGCGTGATCGTGCTGGCCGCGCCGGTGCTTAGCAGGATGCTGAAAAACTTCTGCACAGACTGAAGTCTGTGCCACCGCCAACTCGCAAGTTGCTGAAAAGTGGCACAGGCTTCAGCCTGTGTGGTTCCTTCTGACACCTTCGATTGGAGTTTTTCAGCACCCTGCTAGGCTAAAGCGATTTCCGGCGGCTGGCGGCTTTTTCCGTCGCCAGCGGAACCTGTTCGACGATCCGGATTCCGTAGCCTTCCAGCGCCGCCACCTTGCGCGGGCGGTTGGTGAGCAGGCGGATGTTGCGAAGGCTCAGGTCTGAGAGGATTTGCGCTCCGATGCCAGACTCGTACTGGATGCGGCGATCGTGGGCCAGTTCGCTGGGCTGGCGGAATTCGCGCCCGTGGAAGACCAGCAACCCGCGGCCGTCCTCCTGGGGCTCAATTTGGAAGCCGGGGCGGGTATTGTGCAGGTAGAGCAACACGCCGCTGCCCTCCTCGGCGATGCGGGCCAAAGCTGCCTCTACCAGCCCACCGCAGTCGCAGGCCGAGGAGCCGAACAGGTCGCCGGCCAGGCAGCGCGAATGCACCCGCACCAACACCTCTTCCTGAGGCCCCACATCCCCCTTCACCAGGGCCACGTGCACTTCCCCGTCCAGTTCCGATTGATAGGCGATCACCCGGAATTCCCCATATCGGTTGACGAGGGCCGCTTCGCCGACACGACGCACGGAGCGCTCGTTGCGGAGGCGATAGCGGATCAGGTCAGCCACCGTGATCATCTTCAACCCGTGCTTCCGGCAAAATTCGACCAGTTGAGGCACGCGGGCCATGGTGCCGTCGTCATTCATCACCTCGCAGATGACCCCGGCGGGAATCAGACCGGCCAGACGAGCCAGGTCTACGCTGGCCTCAGTTTGGCCGGCGCGCACCAGCACACCGCCGCGCCGAGCCCGCAGCGGGAACACGTGCCCGGGCCGAACCAGATCGGCCGGCTGCGTGGTCGGGGAGACGGCTGCCAGGACGGTTGTGGATCGGTCCTGCGCGGAAATGCCGGTGCTGATTCCGTGGCGGGCGTCAATCGATTCGCAGAAAGCGGTCCCGTGCGGTGACGTGTTCTTCTCCACCATCCGCGGAATCCGTAAGTGATCCAGCCGCTCTTCGGTCAGCGTTAGGCAGACCAGGCCCCGGCCATAGCGGGCCATGAAGTTGATGGTTGCGGGGGTGACTTTTTCGGCGGCCAGAGTCAGATCGCCTTCGTTCTCGCGATCTTCATCGTCCACCACCACCACCATCCGTCCGGCCTGCACCTCTTCGACCGCCTCGCCAATGGTGGAAAAATTGGGGGGTTCCGGCATCGGTGAATACCCTAGTATATTGCGGCCCAAGTATATTGCGCAATGACCCGCTGGCATAGGAATTCTCGCCTGCCCAGCGCGCAAGGCCTTCTTCACAACCAGGGAGGCGACTCTTGCCGCGTCTCGCTCGCCCTCCGCGTTCATTGCAAAGGGACCCAGGAAGCCAGCCTGGTCTGTTAGAATTTTGGAAGAGGGCACTTGCCAGCCCAGCCGCCATCGCTGTATAACGGGCGCTGTATAACGGGCGCTGCGGGAGGGCCTGCGCGATGGACCCCGAATCCCTGACCGTGGCTTTTATGAACGCGGCCACGGACTACCTGATCACCCTGGACCTGCAGGGCCGCGTTGTGTTTGCCAACCGGGCTTTTCGAAACACTTTTCTGGGAGGCGCCGAGCCGAAAGGGTTGGATTTTGTCTCCCTGGTGGACGCGGAGTCTGGACCGCGACTCCAGGAGGCGCTGGCGGCTGCGGATTCCGGCGCCCGCCAGCTCGAGGTGGTTCACAAAGCCCCCGACGGCAGAATTCACCCGGTGCACTACTCGCTGTGCCGCATGGACCTGGAAGACCTGCACCTGGTGGGGGCCGTGGGTCGCAACAAGACGGCTGACCTGGAACTGCTAGGCGAAATCACCCAGCTGAACCTCGAGCTGTAAAACAAGCAGCGCGAACTGGGTGAGGCCTACTCACGGCTGGAGCAGCTCGCCGTCACCGATCAGATTACCGGCCTCTATAACCGGCACTACTTCTTCACGGTCGTGCAGCACTTCTTCGAGGAGGCACGGCGCTACGGGCAGGCGCTGATCTGCTTCATGCTGGATGTGGATCATTTCAAATCCATTAATGACACCTACGGCCACATGTTCGGGGACCACGTGCTGAAAACCATTGCCGAGCGCCTCAAAGAGGCCACCCGCCGCTCGGACCTGCTGGCCCGATACGGGGGCGAGGAATTCATCCTGGTGGCACCCAATACCGACCTGGGCACCGCACAGATGCTGGCCGAGCGGCTCCGCACCTCGATCGAACGCGAGCCGTTCACCCAGGGGAATACCGCGACCAAAGTGACCATCAGTATTGGCCTCGCGGGCACCGAAGTGATTCGGGAGGGCCCCTTCGAGCACCTGCTGGATTCCGCTGACCAGGCTCTCTATACCGCCAAGCGCACGGGGCGTAACCGCTGGGTTGTGTTCAGCCCCGCCGGCGCCGCTACCTCCTGAGACGCCCTTCTTGCTGTGTCAACATCGGATTTTCGCTCCCGAAGCCGGGAACCTTTTGGCCCGGATGGGGTCTATTAAAAGGAGGGCGCAAGTCGGCCGGAAAAGGCTGGAGTGTTGCCGCTGAGTTGTACTCCGCCCTCGGAGCTGCTAGAGTAAAGAGACAAGAATTGCTGGGAGAGACGGCATTGGCCGAATGGACCAGCCCGTGGCCGGTAACCGGCGAAGACGCCGAGTTCGTGGCCGGCATGCACGAGAACTCGGAGGAAGCGTTTGCCTCGCTGTTCTCCCGGTACCAAGCGCCCGTCTACAATCTGGTCTACCGGCTTCTTCGTGACCCCAGTGATGCATCCGACACGGTCCAGCAG
>JAKZXP010000267.1:0-2554 GCA_047514915.1 Terriglobia bacterium | reverse complement strand
CGGTCTTACACCAATACACCGGGCCGGAAGGGTTGCCGGGTACTGTCAGCGGCCTGCTGCAAGCTCTTTCGCAAATGTACGTACCCGTGCTGGGCGAGCGCGGGGCTCTCTGGTTCATTGTGATCGGCGCCTTCGCCGTGCTGTTCTCTACTTTCTTTGTCTCCAACGCCACCATCGGTCGCACCCTGACCGATTTTCTGAAGGTCAACGGCTTCATTCGGCTCACCCACCCGGGCGACCGGTGGTGGTGGGTTCGCCGCTTCTCCTTCGTGTTCCCGTTTGTGCATCTCCTCCTGTTTGTGTGGGTTTCCAACCCGGTGCAGCTGGTCATCATTGGCGGGTTCGGCCAGGCCCTGACGCTGCCCATGATCGCCGCCGCTGCCGTCTACATGCGCTACCGCAGAAGCGATCGTCGCCTCACCCCAGGCTTGTTGTGGGATGTCTTCCTGTGGCTTTCCCTGCTGGGCTTCTTCGCCACCGCCATCTACGGCGTCTGGAACACCTATCAGAAGCTGTAGTGAGTCGAAAAGTCCAAAGTCACCAGAGCTGAAGAGGCTCGATTGCCCATCTCGCTAGGTTCCTCTTAGCGGTAGGATTCTTCTCTCCGGAGTCCGCAGTAGGCGAGGACAATTTCTCGACCGTAAATATCATAGCGAAACCGCCAGCGTCCACTCCGCATGCGATACTGGCCGTCTCCTTGCGCAACTGCTCGAAGCTTCTTGATGGGGTGACTCCGGCTGTGGTTATGTGGATCAGCTTTCAGAGTTTCGATTGTCTCGGCGAAGTGGTCGTCAAAGTCAGGATGGCGCTTACGGAGAGAGCGAGCCAGGCGCTCGAAGTGAGGGTCGCTTCGGACAGAAAAGGGGGGCGTCATAGGCCATGACGGCGACGGGCCCTTCTTTTACCTTTGCGGTGCAGTTCCTGCAAGAACTCCTCAGCCGGCCGACTCTTGCCGGCGCGATAGGCTTGCGTGCTCTTACGGATTTGGGCGCGGACTTTTGGATTTCGGAGTTCCAGGTAATCCTCAAGCTCTTCGGCGTCCATCATGCCAGCAACAGGGATCCCGTCTTTCTCCAAGATGAAGTACTCCTTGTTCACATGGATGCGGCGCACCAGCCAACCCAGGTGGATCCGTGCTTTGGTGATGGGGATACGGTTGACCATAGCTCTCCTAATTAACATTAATCAATACTAATCAAGACTATTTTACCACATTGGCCGGCCACATTGGTCATGATCCAGAGACTCGTCCAGGGGCTGACTCTGGACCTACCCGAAGATTTCGTGGAAGACGCCGCGGACGCGGGAGGCAACAGTTTCCAGCGACTCTGCGAGGGGACGGCCGCGCAGGGCCTGGGGCAGCCAGCGCTCGGCCAGTGCCACGAAGGCGTCGGCCTGCGGGCCCGCTAGCGGCAGTTCGCTGTCGGAACGTCCAGTCGAGACGCGCAGGGCATGCCCCAGGCCGCGTAGAAAAATGGCTCCTTCGCGCAACGTCTGGACCTGGTCGGGGCGCAACTGGCCCATCCATTCGACCACCCGCAGCCGCTCCAACGTAGTCAGGGAGGGGAAAAAGACCTGGGCTGCTTGCAGGCGCATGTAAGTCAGGATGAAATCAATATCGTAGTAACCGCCCGGGGCGGTCTTGAGCCGGGTGTAAGGCGTGGTGATGGCTTCCAGCTTCTTGCGCATTTCGGCCAGCTTCCCGGCGGCCTCCGGCCCCTGCCCGAAGCGCTCACCGATCGTGTTCTGGATGCGCGTCAGCAACACCGTACCCTCGGCTACGTCGCCCGCCACAACCCGCGATTTCATATAGGTAACAGCTTCCCAGGGCTCGGCCGCCGAGGCGAAATATTCGGCAAAATTCGCTTCGGCTTCCACCAGTTCGCCCTCGCGGCCGCGCGGGCGCAGGCGTGTATCCACAGCAAAGATGGTTCCCTCCCCGGTGTAGGCCGACAGAATTTCGATCATCCGTTCCGCCACCCGCGTCCAGAAGTGTTTGGCCTCCGGATCGCCGCCGCGGTAAAGAAAGGCCAGGTCGGCGTCGGAGGCGATGTCGAATTCTCGGATGCCCAGGCGCCCCAGCGCCAGCACGATCAGGTCTCCGACGGGGTGGGCCATCGTGCGGGCCGTTTCCTTCACCGCCGCCTGATAGGCGGCGCGCAACGCCTGCTCGGCCAGCGCGCTGGTGGCTTCCAGCGTGGAGAAAACCGGAACGGGGCCTAGCAGGCTGTGGGCGTGCACCCGTACTAGGTTCCGGCGGTGATGCCGGCGCATCAGGGCCATCTTCTCGGCGAGAGGGGCTTCGGAACAGGCCACGTGCATCAGCAGTGGGTCATCCTGCACCGTGTAGGCGGCTTCGACCCGGAACCGTCCCTGCTCCTCCAGCGCCAGTGCTTCGCCCGCTGGCGGCAGCTCAAGCAACTCGGAAATTTCCATCGGGTGGCGCACCAGCAGCTCGCTCAGGAACGGGCTGTGCTCAAATAAGTCCGCGGCCCGCTCCAGCACCTGCGGGTGCTGGCAGAGGAAGGCGAACTCCTCCGCACCAGCGTAGGCG
>JAKZXP010000266.1:0-5642 GCA_047514915.1 Terriglobia bacterium | reverse complement strand
GCACAGTTGGCAGGGTCTTGGGCAACTTGGGAGAAGAGACCAGACGTGCCGGGTTGTCCCGCAGCAGGCCCTCACGGCCCAGGAAGCGGAACAACGAGCGGAGTGCTGCTAGCTTGCGGGCAATGGAAGCCGATTTTAGCCGGCCGACGTATAGCTCGCCCAGGAACGAGCGAATGTCCAGATGGGTCAGCGCCTCCAGCGGCGGCTCACCGTCAGGCTGCGCTCGCAGGAAGGCGCCGAACTGCTCCAGGTCACTGCCGTAATTGCGCAAGGTGTGCGCCGAGCAGTCGCGCTCCACCCGCAGGTACTCCAGGTATCGCGCCGCCGCCGAAGCAAAGTCCACAAGCAATACAGTAGCGGAGAATTCTCTGCCCGCTCCCAAAGAACGCCGTTGAGGTTACAGGGAAAGCACGGTATGGCGGAGCTTCCACTGCTCCAGCGCGGCCAGCGCGCGCTGACATTGCTGAGCGCGCCGCCGCTGTCTGTCTTTGCGTTCCGCTGGGGAAAGCCCTTGCGGTGGGGGAAGCAGGTCAAAGGTGATGTTGGCGGGCTGGTAGTGATGCGGGTTGGCATGGCTGACGTAGTGGCACAGTGAGCCCAGCGCTGTCTCGCGCGGCAGCGGGACCGGCTCCTCCCCACGGGCACGGATTGCGGCCTGCCGGGCTGCCACCAGGCCCGTCGCGACCGATTCCACGTAGACCTCGACCCCACAGATCTGGCCGGCGAAGAAGATGTGGGGGTGTGTTCGCAGCGCCAGCGTCTGGTCCAGCAAGGCGGGCGCATTGATATAAGTGTTGCGATGAACCTGCCCACAGCGCAGGAAGACGGCACTTTCCAGCCCCGGGATCAGCCGCAGGACTTGCGTCTGCTCGCCGAAGCGTAGGTGGTTCTGGAAGCCGACCAGGTTAAAGCTGTCGGCCCGAAGGTTCTCGCGTCGCAATTGGACCACCGCATGAGGCGCGCGTCCGGTGCGCGGGTCGCGCAGCCCAACGGGCTTCATCGGCCCAAAGCGAAGCGTGTCACGGCCGCGCCGGGCCAGCTCTTCCAGCGGCAGACAGGCTTCAAAGTAACAGGTCTGCTCGAATTCATGCAGCGGGTAGGACTCAGCAGCTAGCAGCGCTTCGTAAAAGCGGTCATATTCTTGCCGACTTAGTGGGCAGTTCCAGTAGTCTTCGCCACCCTTGCCGTAGCGGGAGCCGGGGAAGAGCTTGGTGTAGTCCAGCGAATCGGCGTCCACGATGGGGCTGATGGCGTCGTAGAAAAAGAGGTGCTTGCTGCCGGTCAGGCGCTGGATGGAAGCGGCCAGTGCGTCACTGGTCAGCGGCCCGGTGGCGACAATGACGAGGCCGGAGGCTGGAATCTCCCGGACCTCCTCGCGACGGATCGTCACCAGCGGCTGTGACTCGATGGCGGCGGTGACCCGCGCTGCGAACTGCTCGCGATCCACCGCCAGCGCGTGGCCAGCCGGCACGGCTACCTGGGCGGCGATGCGTAACACCAGCGAATCCAGGCGGCGCAGTTCTTCTTTCAGCAGCCAGGGCGCGGAATTCGCCTGCTCACTCTTGAGCGAGTTGCTGCAGACCAATTCGGCCAGGTACCCGGTCTTGTGCGCGGCTGTCTGTTTGGTAGACGTGCCCGGATTGCTGCCCGTCGGGCGCATCTCGTACAGCGTGCAGGAGAGTCCCTGCGCGGCTAACTGCCAGGCGGCCTCAGAGCCAGCTAGCCCTCCGCCCAAAATGACGATTTCCGGAATTTCCGGCGCCACAGAGCCATTATATACAGGCCAGATACACCAGGTCAGTCGTCTACAGGTCGCCAGGCGGCTCTGGTGCGTGATAGATTTGCCCGCATGGAAACGGTCTACTACTCCACGATGGACTCTCCAGTGGGGCGGCTCACCATCTGCTGTACAGAAAAGGGAGTGCTGCAACTTGCGGCTGGGCGCGGGTCCTCCACCAAGCCAGGAAATCGTCACGGCAACCAGCGGGCCCGGTTCCAGTGGGTCCGATCGAGAAAAAAGACCCAACAGGTTGAGACGCAGCTTGCCGAATATTTCGCTGGACGTCGTCGAAAGTTCACGGTGCGGCACGACCTGCGGGGCACACCATTTCAGCGGAGGGTCTGGGAGGCGCTGCGCGCGATTCCTTACGGTGAGACGCGGTCCTACGCCGACATCGCGCGCCAGATCCGCCGCCCGCGTGCTTTCCGGGCGGTGGGCATGGCCAATCACCAGAATCCAGTTGCGATTCTGGTGCCCTGCCATCGTGTCATAGCTGCGGATGGCGGTCTTGGTGGGTATGCGAGCGGACTTCGAGTAAAACAATTTCTCCTCCAACTGGAGCAGGGCCGGTCCCGGCTGCGCTAAACTGGGTTCCATGCCGGCGCACGAGCGCGGAGCGCATGCTCCCGGGTGGGTGTTGAAGATGGCCACCCTGGCTACGCTGGCGTTTTTCGGGGTGGAGCTGGCGGCTGGGTACTGGGCTCGCAGTCTGGCGTTGGTGAGCGATGCCTGGCACAACTTTTCTGACGCCCTGGTTTTGCTGGGCACCTGGTTTGCCTGGCATCTACAGGCCAAAGCCCCTAGCGAAAGGAAAACCTATGGCTACCAGCGAGCCAGTGTGCTCGCCGCGTTCGTCGCCGCGCTTTCCCTGATAGGGCTGGTGGGGTTTCTCTTCTACGAGGGGTATCGCCGGCTGTTCGTGCTGCCTGCGGAGGCCAATACCCCGAACACCATGGTGATGATGGCGATGGGGACGGCGGGCGTGCTGATGCACTGGTTCATCTCCTCGGCGCTTCGCCGCGACTCCCAAAGCCAACGCGCTCCGCGCAGCGTGCTGATCCACACGTGGGCGGATACGCTGACTGCCCTCGGTATCGTGTTGGTCGCCGTAGTGATCGCCGCCACCGGCCAGCGCGCCGCCGACCCGCTTCTCGGCATCCTGATTGCTGGACTGATCGTATGGACCGCCTGGGACATCGTCACCGAATCACTGAACATCCTGCTGGAGGGACTGCCTCGCGGGATCGAGCTGGAGCAGGTGGCCACAGCCATTCGCGGGGTGCCGGGAGTCGAGGACGTGCACGATCTGCACATCTGGAGCCTGGGTGCCAAGACCCAGGCTTTGAGCTGCCATGTTTGCATCCCCGACATTCCGCTCCTCGAGAGCGAGGCGATTTTGGGCCAGGTGAATGCGGTTCTGGAACAGCAATTCCGCATCTGCCACACAACACTGCAGCTTGAGCACGTCCCCTGCGAGGCGGTAGAGGGTTGCCGGATCCCCAGCACCGCCCGAGGCCACTCTCATCTTCACTGATAAGCAGCTTTGAGGTGTGCGGAGTCGGCCGTCGGGTAGCACCCCGTCACCCGGCAGGCTGGCACCTGATTAGTGTAGCCAGCGATCTTTATCGGGCGGGTCTTCGCGCTCGACCTGGCGGATGTAAACTTCGAACTTTCTCCGGGCGCGGCGCAGCCTCCAGCGTTGATAAGCACCCTTCAGGTCGAGGCGAGAGCTGCGGGAAAGGCGGCGGGAGGAATGGCTCAACGCCCGACCCTTCAGGAAGTACTTGATGTAAACAAAGCCGTAGGCCATGCCTCCCAGGTGGGCGATGTGGCTGACGGTGCTGCCGGGTTGCGTGCGCTGCAGGAAGAATTCGATGCATACCAGCAGGATGACGAAGTACTTGGCGGGCATGCGGAAGAAGAACATAAACCAGATGGGCGCGTCGGGAAATAGCAAGCCAAAGGCCAGGATGAGACCGTATATGGCGCCGGAGGAGCCGACGGTGGCTGTGTAGAGCGCCTGTCGTGTCCCCTCCATCAGGCCGGTCAGCACCACTGCCACTCCCGCGGCCACTCCGCAGGCCAGGTAGTAGCGTGTGAAGCGGCGCGTCCCCCAGGTCTGCTCCACCGCTGTTCCGAACATCCACAGGAAGAGCATGTTGAACAGGAAATGCCAAAGATCCCCGTGGAAGAACATGTAGGTGAAAGGCTGCCAGATCATTCCCCGCACCGCCTGCCCGGGTACCAGCAAGAGCCATAGGCGGTTTGGGTTAATGCCCAGCAGGGCCGGGATCACAAACAGCACGGCATTGACGATCAGCAGGAGCTTTACGGCCGGCGTCATGGTGAACCCGCCGAAGCCCATGGGAGAGGTGGTGCGGTAGTAGGCGCCCATTGGGAGTCGCAACGCAGTGGCAGGCGTCTCCGCCTGTCACTATCAGCATAGAAAAATTAGTCGCGCCTGTCGAACAAAATCCCAACTCCGTCGCGCCGAGAAATGGCTCGGCAGTGGCTGTCGTCCGCACCATCCCGAGAGTTGCCCCGCGCAGCGTAAGGAATCACCAACGTGGGCCTGCTACGGTATAGTCGCGGTATAGTTGATCGAGCAACTCTATGGCTGCCCAGCTCGCCGAAATCCGCGCCCGCGGCATTCTGACGGCCCAACACAAGGGGTTCCTGGCCGGCTACACGCACTCGTTGAATCCTTATGTGGGTTGTGCCTTCGGCGCCCGCGGTAGTTGCCCGTTTTGCTACGTGCGCGCTCTGCCGGTAGCACAGGCCGGAGGTGGGCGCGACTGGGGCGATTGGGTGCTGGCCAAGACGAACGCTGCTGAGCTGCTTCGCCGGGAGCTGTCCCGTCTCAACGCCCGCGGCATACGGCCCCGCATTTTCTTTTCTTCCAGTACCGATCCCTACCAGGGGGCCGAAGCGCGCCTGCGCCTGACACGCAAGCTCCTGGAAGTGCTGGTAGAGATGCCGGAGGCCTTTGAGGTGGTGCTGCTGCAGACTCGCTCCCCGCTGGTGGAACGGGACCTGGACCTGCTGGGGCGCCTCCGCGATCAGCTCTGGGTTTCCTTCACACTGGAGACCGACGACGAGCACGTTCGCCAAGCGCTGACGCCGTTGAGTCCTTCGGTCGAGCGGCGGCTGGACACGCTGGAGCGATTGACGCGGGCCGGATTGCGGGTGCAGGCGGCAGTGGCGCCGGTGCTGCCCTGTGATCCTGCACGCCTTGCCGCCCTGCTGGCAGGCCGGGTCACCCGGGTGCTGGTGGACACCTTCTTTGCCGGCGATGGCAGCGGCGGTCGCCGCACTGCCCGCCTGGGCGTAGACGAGCTGTTGGCGCGGCTCGGCTACGCTGACTGGTTTACGCCTGACGCCCATCTCGGCTTGCTGGAGGCGCTGTCACGCCACTTCCCTCCGGACAAGATCGTCTTCAGCCAGCAAGGCTTCGCCTCGGTGTAGCTGGTATCAGATTGGTCTAGCGGGTATCAGATTGGTGTAGCGGGCATCAAGCGTTCGGATGCCGGGAGCGAGGCGCCCAGTCCTTCTTGCCGCTCGCCAGCAACCTAGCCATTACTTAGGGCCATTACTTAGGGCCATCACTCAGGGCCATTACTCAGGCCAAGCCTGTTTCCCGACCAGAGGAACGAAACGGCATTCGTTGATGTCGCGCCCGGTCAGTTGCCCGGAAGTCTTGCGCAGCAGGCGGAGGATCTGGGTGTGGCGGTCCCCCACCGGGATCACCAAGCGGCCCCCTTCGGCCAGTTGCTGCTCCAAGTTGGTCGGCACGGCGGGCGCGCCGGCTGCCACCAGGATACCGTCGTAGGGCGCCGCGGGCGCGTAGCCTTCGCTGCCGTCT
>JAKZXP010000265.1:0-7296 GCA_047514915.1 Terriglobia bacterium | reverse complement strand
CGTCAACACCATCCAGCCCGAGGATGACGTCTTTCTGATCCGCTTCGCGCGAACCGTCAAGCTGGAACTGGACTTTACCGCGAACCGGGCGCTCTTCCGCCGCGCCGCCTACCGGCTGCGCGCGCGGGGCTCCACGCGGCTCTATGACGCGCTGGCCGAAGCGCTGGACAAAGTCCGAAGCGGGCTGCATCAGAAGAAGGCCATCGTGCTGATTACCGACGGCAACGACACTTCCAGCTACGTCGGCTTCGAGGAGGTGTTGGAGATGGCGCGCCGCTCCGAAGTGCTGGTCTACGCGATGGGGATTGGGCACGGGCACCGCGGCTTGCTGGGCGGACTTCGCCGCCACGCGCGTCGGCGGCGGGGCCAAGACCGGGTGGACATGCGGGTCCTGGGGGCCATTGCGGGCGCTACCGGCGGCTTCGCCTTCCACCTGGAGAATGCGCACCGCCCGGGAGCAGACCTGATTGACCAGGCGGCGCAGGAAATTTCCACCGAGCTGCGGCAGCACTACACCGTCGGCTACTATCCCACCAACGGCGCGCGAGACGGAACCTACCGGAATATCCAGCTGGAGGCCAGAGTGCCCGGCCTGAGAGTCCGTCACCGCCGCGGTTACTATGCGCCGCGGGGAACCTCCGCCCGTGCGCGCCCTTGAGAGTTGAAATTTCGGGATGGCTTAAGGAAAGCTGCTCTTGCACCCTGCTACGCGATGTCCGACTTCGGCCGGCGTTTCCGGGGGAGCTTCTCTTCCTCGCGCTGCTGCAACTGGAACACTTTTTCGGCGACGAAGATCTTGGCGCCAGAGCGCAGCGCCAGCGCGATCGAGTCGCTCGGCCGGGCGTCGTAGGTCTGTTGGCGGCCGTCTTTCTGAAAGGTCAGGTTGGCGAGAAAGGTGCCGTTCACCAGGTCTCGCACCACCACGCGCTCGACCTGCCAGCCATTGCGGTCTAGGAACGTCTTGAAGATGTCGTGGGTCAGGGGCCGTGCCGCCTTTTTCTTCAGTTGCGCCAGGTTAATGGAGTGGCCTTCGGAGAAGCCCACAATCATCTCGATCCGGTCCACGCTATCTACTGCGCGCAGGGCCATGGCGAAGCCCCCGTTGGTCAGCATCAGGCGGTCCAGCACGACTTCCCGGATGTCCTCCTTGCTTTTCTCCGCCGCGGGAAGCGAGGTGGGAGCACCCAGCAGGGAAGGCCATACGCACAGCAGCAGCATCATCATCAGCCGGCACATATTGCGTCTCATATGCAACTCCTCCGTGGCCAGGCTACCCTGGTGCAGCCCAGGCCCGCCAACCCAGATCTGCGGTGATAGTAGCACGACTCGAAACCTGAGATAGCAAGCGTCGTGGTAGAATTTGCGGACGAACGGAATCAACCAACTAAGGCGCAGCATGTTTTTTCGGAAAGCCGCATGTTTCTGCGAAAAGTAAAGACGCACCTGCCCCTGGCGGAATCCGTCGCTGCCTCCTCGGTTCCTTCGATTGTCCCTTGAAGGAATAGCGTGCCGGCCCGCGTCGCCCTGCTGATTCCTGCACTGAACGAAGAGGCATCTATCGGGCATGTACTCAGCAACCTGCCCGAGGGCGTGTTTTCCCAGGTCGTGGTGGTGGACAACGGCAGCACCGACAGAACCGCCGAGGTGGCTCGAGCCCTGGGCGCCACCGTGGTTCGGGAGCCGCGGCGGGGCTACGGGCGCGCCTGCCTGGCAGGGTTAGCGGCGCTGGAAGCGAACACCGACACGGTTGTGTTCATGGACGCCGATTCCAGCGACGTCCCCGAGGAGGCGGCACGCCTGCTGGAGCCGATCGTCTCTGGGTCTGCAGACTTGGTGATTGGCTCGCGCGTGCTGGGGCGGGCCGAGCCCGGAGCGCTGGCCCCGCACCAGCGCTTCGGCAACCGCCTCGCCACCTCCCTGGTGGCTTGGCTCTATGGCTTTCGCTACACCGACCTCGGTCCCTTCCGCGCGATTCGCGCCGATCGCCTTCGCCAATTGGGCATGCGGGATTGCGACTTTGGCTGGACGATCGAGATGCAGGTGCGCGCGTTGCGCTGCGGGCTGCGCGTGGTGGAGGTACCGGTCAGCTACCGGCGGCGCATCGGAACCAGCAAAATCTCTGGCAACCTGCGCGCTTCTCTGGCTGCTGGGTGGAAGATCATTGCTACCATCCTCCGCCTGCGCTTCGTCTCTTCGGCGTGACTCGGACGACCTGCTTCCGGCGCGCGGTGGTAGCCGGCCTAAATTTAACTGCCAACGTTTCCCTTGGGGGGGACAGTGGCCTTTTGCTCCACGGACATCTCCAAATTCAGGGCGTTCTTCAGATGCAGGACCAGTTCCTGCTCCACAAAGAGGACTTCCATGCCCTCCCGCACCAGGACCTTGCAGGAGAGGACCGTGCGCGGCCTGCCGTCCAGGCCGATCACCACTACCCGGCAGTACTGGCATTCTTCATTCCAGCAGAAGCGGCCGTAGGGAATCGTGGTGGGGCTGACGAATTGGAAGCCCCGAAGCAGGATGTTGTTCTCCGGGACCTCGACGGTTTTCCCCAGCACCGTGATTTTGATTAGGCGTTCGTAGGGGGCATACAGTCCGCTGGGCTGGGTGGACATCTGCGCTATTCTACTCCAGCAGGTTTCTTTTTAGCGCACGGCGGGATACCAGCGGGCCAGCCGTGACGCCGGCACTCCCAGGGTATAAAAGGTCTGAATCCAGAACCAGGCCCACATCGTCCGCCACACTCCCCGGTTCTCCCATCGGCGGGATGACACCTCAAGTTCCTCGCGCAGATGAGCCAAGCGTCCTGCCTTCCACAGACGCCTGGCAAATTCGTAATCTTCCATCAGTGACAGCGGAGCGAAGCCGCCCAGCCGTTCAAAGACGGCCCGCCGCACGAAGATGCCCGAGTCCCCATAGAAGATCCCAAAGCGCCGCCGGTGGTGATTGATGGCGGTGAACAATCGGCTGGCCACAGCATGTCCGCCGCCGGGAAAACGCACACGGAAGTTACCTCCCAGGATGGACGTGTCCGCCAGGGCTCGCTCGATGGCCAGGATGCCGTCCGGGTGGAAGCGCACATCGGCGTGCAAGAACAACAGGACGTCACCACGTGCGGCACCTGCGCCGGCGTTCATCTGGGCCGCGCGTCCTCGCGTAGCGCGCAGCACCCGGCATACGGAGTTGAAATGCGCGGCGATCTTGATCGTGGCATCTGTGCTGTCACCGTCCACGACCAGCACTTCAAACGCTCCCTGGGCGGCGGCCATCGAACGCAACGTGGCGGCCAGCACGCGTTCCTCATTTAGGACGGGAATGATGACGGAAACCACTACCTGTAGCACCTGAACAAATTGGAAGCCCTGTGTCCGGAGAGTGGCAGCTAAGATTCTCCGCGTGTCTATCTCGCGGATTCTACCCGCCGGCGCGCGGTTTCTACCCGCCGGTCGAACCGGAAGCAAGGGCAACTCCCCCTACGTTGACATCCCCCAACCGCGCTGCTATACGGTTCAGGATGGGAGCGCACCCCTTGCGGCATTCCGCCCGCACCTCGCTGCTTCTGCCCACAGCAGTGAACTCCATCCTTTCCGAGGTTCGTCGGTATCAGGCGGAAGGCAGAGAATGTATCTCACTGATGCGAGGACAGCCTGACATTCCCACCCCGCCGCACATCGTGGAGGCCGCGGTCCGTGCGCTCCGGGAGGGGCGGACCGGCTACCCGGACAATCGCGGTGAACCGGCGCTTCGCGAAGCGGCCGCCGAGAAGCTGCGTCGCGAGAACCAGCTTCAGTACGAACCCGGCTCGGAAGTCCTCATCACTACAGGCGCCACGTTTGGCATCTACGCAGCCCTGACGGCCCTGCTGAACGAAGGCGACGAAGTGTTGCTGCCCGACCCGATCTACGACGCCTACCGGTCGCCGATCCTGCTGGCGGGCGGCAGGGTACGGTCGGTCCCCGCCGAGCTTCAGGGCAGCCGGTTCAGCCTGAGCCGCGAAAGCCTGGAATCGGCCTGGACTCCAGCCTGCAAAGCACTGCTGCTGAACACGCCATGGAACCCGGTGGGTTCTGTATTCACGGAGACCGAGCTGAACGATATCGCCGGGTTTCTGGAACAACGCGACCTGCTGCTCGTCAGTGATGAGATTTATGAGGCGATCCTCTACGGCGATCACCGGCACATCTCGCCCGCCTCACTTTCCGAGCGCCTCCGCGCACGGTGCATTGTGGTGAACAGCCTGTCCAAAACGTATGCGATGACCGGGTGGCGGGTAGGCTATTGCGCGGGACCGAAGGAACTGATCCAGGCGATGTTCCTGGTGCTCCAGCAATCGAGTCGTGGTCCGGCCCTGTTTGTGCAGGATGCTGCAGTAGTGGCGTTGGGCGGGCCGCAGGACTGCGTTCTTGAGATGCGTGCGGAATACAGCCGGCGCCGCGCCCAGGTTCTGGAGCAACTGAAGGGAATCCCTGCGACGCAGGTGCTGCCTCCGGAGGGAGGCTTCTTCGCCATGCTCGACATCCGTGAGCTAAGTCTGGCTTCCGACGAGGTTCGCCGGCGACTCCTGGCGGAAAGCGGCGTCGTGGTCGTCCACGGCGCTGCCTATGGTTCGGGTGGAGAGGGCACCTTACGAGTGTCCTTCGCCGGCGGCGGTGAGAACCTGACGCGCGGATTGGAACGTTTGCGAGAGGGTTTGGCACGGATCAGCACAGAGCCGAGTAGCAGAGGCGCGCCGAACGCAGGCGCTCCACATTTTTCCCAGCCATGATCTTCTCCAGTCATGATCCCAACACCTGGCGAACCCGAAGCTAGCGAGAGGCTGGCTGTCGCTGAAGCCGGCTCCCCTGTGGCGCAGGCGGATGCCGCGCGGGTAGACGCAGAGGCGTTGCGCCGGGAATTGGTGTCCCAGCTTGCAGGCGAAGTCCGCTTCGACAAGGTCTCCCGTGCGTTGTATTCCACCGATGCCAGTGTCTACCAGATTGAGCCCCTGGGCGTGGTCGTGGCGCGCTCGCGCGAGGATGTGATCCGCACGGTTCAGGTTTGCAGTCAGCTCCGTTGCCCCATCACCGCTCGCGGCGGAGGCACTTCGCAGGCGGGCCAGGCCATTGGACCCGGCCTGCAGTTGGACACCTCGAAATTCTTCAACCGGCTTCTGGAAGTGAATGCTGCGGAGCGGTGGGCGCGGGTGGAGCCTGGCATCGTGCTCGACGAGCTAAACGAGCAACTCCAACCCCACGAGCTGCAGTTCGCACCCGATGTCTCCACCTCCAACCGGGCGACCCTGGGCGGGATGATGGCCAATAACTCCTGTGGCGCGCGCTCGGTGCTCTACGGCAAAACCATTGATCATGTGCTGGAGCAACACGTGGTGCTGGCCGACGGCAACGTCGCCCACCTGCGACCGCTGGCGCCAGAGGAGCTGGAAGCCGTCTCGAGGGGCCACAGCCTGGAAGCGGCCGGGTATCGCGCCGTGCGAGAGGTGGCCGCTGCCTGCGCCGAGGAGATTGAACGCCGCTTCCCCAAGATTCTCCGGCGTGTCGGAGGCTACAACCTGGATGCGTTCCTCCACCACGATCAGCCGTTCAATCTGGCCAAGCTGATGGTCGGCTCGGAGGGAACGCTGGGCGTAGTGGTGGAGGCGAAGTTAAAGCTGGTTCCGATCCCGCGGACCAGTGTTTTGCTGGTCATCCACTTCACGGACCTTTTACCGGCGCTCGCCGCTACCCCAGCCATCCTTGGGCACCAGCCGTCAGCGATTGAGTTGTTGGACAAGTTCATCCTCGACTCCACGCGCCAGCAGCCCTCGTTGGAAAGCCTGCGGGACTTCATCCGCGGCGATCCAGGCGCTCTGCTGATCGTCGAGTTCCAGGGCGAGAACCAGGAATCGCTGCTGGAGCAAGTCGATTCGCTGGAGCTGGACCTTAAGAGCAAGCAACTCGGCTACCACTACCACCGCGCGCTGGACCCTGTGGCCCAGGGCCGCATCTGGAGTTTGCGCCGGGGGGCGCTGGGTCTTTCCATGGCCATGAAGGGGGATGCCAAGTCGTTTTCTTTCGTAGAAGACACGGCGGTGGCGCCCGAAAAGCTCCGCGACTACATCGAGCGGTTTCTCCAACTTGTTCGCCGCCACGGAACCACCGCCGGTGTCTATGCGCACGCCTCGGTTGGCTGTCTGCACGTGCGGCCCGTGGTCAACTTGAAGACCGAGGCGGGCGTGCGGCAATTTGAGTCCATTGCCAGCGAGGTTGCCGACCTGGTGCTGGAGTATGGCGGGGCAATCTCGGGCGAGCACGGCGATGGCCTGGTCCGCAGCCCGTTTATGCGCAGGATGTTCGGGCCCACGCTCTATGAGGCGTTCCGCACCATCAAGCGCGCGTTCGACCCGCTCGGCATCTTCAATCCAGGCAAGATCGTGGACTCTCCCCCCCTGACTGCCAATCTTCGCTATGGCCCGAGCTACCAGACGCCAGACCCGCCCACGTTTTTCGACTACTCCGAGTATGGCGGCCTGGGAAGGGCCGTGGAAATGTGCAGCGGCCTGGGCGCCTGCCGCAAGAAGCTGACAGGAACGATGTGCCCCTCCTACATGGCCACCCTGGAGGAGATGCACACCACCCGCGGGCGCGCCAATGTGCTGCTCCTGGCGATGGCGGGCAGGCTGGGCGAAGCTCGGCTGACGGATGAACAGGTGCTTCAGACTCTGGACCTGTGCCTGGAGTGCCGCGCCTGCAAGTCCGAATGTCCCGTCGGGGTGGACATGGCGCGGTACAAGAGTGAGTTTCTAGCCGCGTACTGGGAGCGCAACCGTATCTCGGGTCAGGCATGGCTGCTGGGCCACCTCCACGCCATTTCCCAATGGGGGAGCCGCTCGGCACCGCTGTCGAATTGGATAGTTCGCAGCTGGCCGGTTCGCCAGCTCAACGAAATGCTGTGGGGCATGGATGCCCGCAGGAAATTGCCGCTGTGGCGGCGACCGACGCTAGCGCACTGGTTCGGCCGGAGAAACGGGGTATCCCGACTGTCGGGAGATGCCCCCAGGGTCGTGTTGTTCAACGATACCTTTACCAATTATTACGAGTCCGATGTGGGAATCGCTGCCGTCGAGCTTCTGGAAGCGGCAGGAATTGGCGTCGATCTGGGGCAACACGGCTGTTGTGGTCGTCCGCTCATCTCCCAGAGCTTGTTGAGCAAAGCCCGGGAGGGTGCCGCAGCCAACGCCGAGATTCTGTTTCCATCGGCGGCGCAGGGGAAGAAAATCCTTTTTTGCGAACCGAGCTGCCTCTCGGCAATGCGCGAGGATGC
>JAKZXP010000264.1:0-3127 GCA_047514915.1 Terriglobia bacterium | reverse complement strand
TCAGGACGGAGCGCCAGTGCTGATTGTATGGCGCGATCCTCGCTTCCTGGGAGAGACCTGTGCGGAGTTAGCGGCTCAGGTGGCTTCCGGCTACGGCGTCCGCTGCCTGGTAGGTCGGCAGTCGGCGCCGACGCCCGCTATTTCCTTCGAAATCCGGAACCGGGGCACCGACGGCGGCATTAACTTCACGGCCTCACATAACCCGCCTGAGTATAACGGGGTGAAGTTTTCCACCTCCGACGGCGCGCCGGCCTTGCCCGAGGTGACCCACGAGGTGGAGCGACTGATTCGGGAGGGCGCAGCGCCGCGACCGGGTACCAGCCCCGGCTCCATTGAGCCGGTGGACTTGGACCGCGCCTACCTCGAGGACCTCCGCAGCAAGGTGGATCTGGAGGTGATCCGCAAGGCGGGCTTGAATCTGGTCTTAGATCCTCTCTACGGCGCCGCCCGTGGCTATGCGGACCGCTTGTTGCGGGACGCAGGCATTGCGGTGACCGTCCTCCATGACTGTCGCGATGTCCTCTTTGGCGGCCACCCGCCCGAGCCCGCCGATGAATACCTGGGGGAGCTGAAGCAAGCGATGGAGGAAACCGGAGCGCAAGTGGGTCTCTCCACCGACGGTGACGCCGACCGCTTCGGCATCATGGATGACGGCGGACACTTCATCTCGCCCAACTACATTGTCGGGCTCCTGTTTGACTACCTGGTGGAGACCCGCGGCTGGAAGCTGGGCGTGGCCAAAAGCGTGGCCACCACCAACCTGGTAAACGCGCTGTCGGAGCACCATCAGGTGCCACTCTATGAAACCCCGGTGGGCTTCAAATACATCGGGGAGCTAATCAAAGCGGATAAGATCGTGCTGGGCGGCGAGGAGAGCGCAGGGCTGTCCATCTACCGACACGTTCCGGAAAAGGACGGCATCCTGGCCTGCTTGTTGACGGCGGAGATGGTGGCGCGGCGCGGCGCTCCGCTTCGCGTGCAGCTGGAGGAGCTGTTCCGCAAGGTCGGCGGCTTTTACCCGCAGCGGGTCAACTTCCGGCTGCCCGAGGAGGTTAAGGTCCGGTTCCTGGGCCGCCTCCAGCAGGATCCATCCAGCTTTGCCGGCCGCCGGGTAAAACAGATCGTGCGGCTGGACGGTTTGAAGCTGGTGCTGGAGGACGGTTCCTGGGTCTTGTTTCGGGCGTCGGGCACCGAGCCGGTAGTGCGCGTCTACGCGGAAGCCCGCCAGGCTGCCGAGTTGCCCGCGCTGGTTGAGGAGGGAAAAAAATTCGTATTCGCCTAGTCACGCACCCGAGACAGCGCTGGCGCTGGTTAGCCGGCGTCGGCGGCCTGTTGCTCCTGTTACTGTGTGTCCATCAGATTGTGGGGGACCACGGGCACCTCAAGATGCGCCAGCGACAGAGGGAGGTGCGGCAACTGGAGGGTGAAATCCACCACCTGCAGGGAGAGAACCAGCAGCTGCAGCAACGCGTCCAGAGCTTGCGCAGCGACCCCGCCGCCATTGAACGCATCGCCCGCGAGGAGATGAAGCTGGCCCGCCCGGGCGAGATCATCTTTACCCTGCCGGCCCCGACGCCCCGCGAAGCCCGCGCCCTGCCACCGGCCCGCTGAGTTCAGCGGTCTTCATTTCTTTCCTCAGTCACTTGCTTCTCCATCTTGTGGGGGAATGGCCGGTTGCGATTTGCTCCCTTTCGTGCCAGGCTAGTGCCGTTCTACGCAGGAGAAGGGACAGATACAAGATTGCACGTTAACCACTGCCGGGACTGCTGCTGGTCGCCGGAACTCGCTCCGGACGGGCTATGGAAGCTGATGCACGACCTGCCTCAGCAAACGCTCTGAAGGACAACTTAACTTCCACGTAGTGCGTTGCTAAGCGCCGACAGGTAATGCGTTGCTAAGTGCCGAGTGCCGCCTGCGGACTGCCGACCAGAAGGTCAGCCGCGGCTATGGTCTCGCTTTCGCCGCTTTGATTGTCTCGGTGGCTGCCGTCTTCTGGGACCATCTGTTCACTTCCGACGTCCTGTTCTTCCGGGACGTTACCTTCACCCACTTCCCTCGAGTGGTGGAGATGCGTGCGCTGGTGCGGTCCGGTCTGCTGCCCCTGTGGAATCCGTTCGAGCACTTCGGCGAGTCGATCATTGTCAATCCCAATTACCTTTTGTTCTATCCCACGACTTGGCTGACTTGGGTCCTGCCGGCGGCGTACGGTTTCAAGCTGCACTTCGTGTTGCATTTCTTTTTAGCGGCGGCCGGTGCATTTCTGCTGGCGCGGCGGGTCGGCCTCAAGCCATTTCCCTGCTATGTGGCCGGAGCGCTGTTCGTTTTCAGCGGGCCGGTCATGTCGCTGGGCAATTTCTATAACGTTCTGCCGGCCACCGCCTGGATGCCGCTGGCGGTCCTGGCCGCCGATTACCAGATGCGCCGGGGCGGCTGGCGAGGCGCGGGACTCGTTGCCACTTGCCTGGCGCTCCAGGTGTTCGCTGGCTCACCTCTCACCAGCCTGGTCACCATTGCATTGGTGCTCGGCTGGGCTATCGCTTTCTATGGCGACTTTGCTGCCCCCTTTTGGGCCGGGGCCAACCGCCGGCTGTTCGGCCGCTTTCTGTGGGGCCTGATGCTGGCGGGCGGACTGGCGGCGGTGCAGGTGCTCCCGACACTGTGGCACCTGCGCCATACCCAACGGGCGGGCCATTTCACCTATCCACATGGTCTGTTCTGGTCGCTGCATCCACTGAAATTTGTCGAGATGCTATCTGCTCAGTTCTGGGGTGACCCGTTTTTTGATGCGCGACTGCCCTGGCTCTATCTGGAAGGACACGAGCTGTATCTGTTTCCCTCGGTGTTCATCGGCATCGTTCCGCTAGCTCTGGCGATGGTGGCGGTACTGGTCCGCACAGCGACAGGGGGCGAAGCCGCAACTGATGGCACCAGGGCCACGCGTCTCTGGCTCGTGGTAGGCATAGTGTCGCTGGCCCTGGCCCTGGGACGCTTCACACCTTTTGGCCGAGTGTTCTACGATCTGTTCCCGCTGTTCCGATTTGTCCGGTTTCCGGTGAAGTTCCTGGTGCCAGCCACGCTCGCAGCGACGCAATTGGCGGCTCTTGGCGTGGATTATCTGCTGCGCGGG
>JAKZXP010000263.1:0-3244 GCA_047514915.1 Terriglobia bacterium | reverse complement strand
AAAACTCGTGCAGGGTCCTGCGCAGCACACCCATCCCGTGGCCGTGGACAACCCGCACCTTAGGCATGGCGGCCAGCACGGCCGAGTCCAGGAACTTGTCCACCCGTTCGCGAGCTTCCTCCGCGGTGCTGCCGATCACGTTGATCTCGGAAGTGGAAACGTCGGTGCGGGCCTCCAGGTGGACGGTGACGTTTTCCGACGCCTGGCTCGGCTGGGGTTCGGCGACCGCCTCGACCTGATCCAGGGAGACCTTCATCTTCATGGCGCCGACCTCCACCTCCAGGTGGTTCCAGTCCAGGCGCCGCCGCACCACTCCCTCGCGTCCCAAAGCCCGGACGCGAACCCTGTCGCCCTCGCGGAGGGCCAGCAGCGGGCGCGGCGCTTTCTCGGTCCTGACCTGCGTTTCCTCCGCCGTACCCCCTAACTGCTGCACCACTGCCGTGTCGAACTCCTCTCGCAGTTGGCTCTTGGCACGGGCGACGCGGCGCTCGGCCTGCTTTTGCAGGCGCCGGTCGTCAATCTGCTGCAGCACGGCGCGCGCCTGCTGGTCAAACTCGCCCAGCAGCGACTCCACCCGCTGCTCCATGTCATCTAGTCGGCGCCTTTCGCGCTTTTCCCACTGGGCGGCCACCTGTGCAGTGCGCTCCCGCAGTTGCTGCTCTCGTTCCGCCATCTCTGCCCGGAGCCGCTCCGCCTCCTCGGTGCTCTGGTGGAGTTCGGCCAGCAGGCGCGACACCTCCTCGTCCTGCGTGCTGAGCGCCTGACGCGCACGGGTCACAATTTCCCGCTGCAAACCCAACCGCTGGGCAATCGCAATCCCGCTGGATTTTCCAGGGATTCCGATGTTCAGCCGGTACGTGGGTTGCAGTGTGCGTTCATCGAAACCCACCGACGCGTTGAGCACCCCGGGGGTGTTGGTGGCATAGGCTTTCAGAGCCAGATGGTGAGTAGATGCCAGCACCAGGGTGCCCGACCGCAGGAAGTAATCCGCAATCGCCACTGCCAGTGCGCCGCCCTCTTGTGGATCGGTGGCGGCGCCCAGCTCGTCCAGCAAGACCAGCGTGCGCTCGCTGGGTGTTCCCGGCGGTGTTTGCTCGACCATCCGCTGGATGTTGGTGAGGTGGGCGGAAAACGTGCTGAGGCTCTCCTGGATGGACTGGTAGTCGCCGATGTCGGCCAGCACCTGCTCCAGCAGGGGCAAGTCAGCCTCGGCGGCCGGCACCGGGATGCCGGCCTGCGCAGCCAGCACCAGCAGCCCCAAGGTTTTTAGCACCACTGTCTTGCCGCCGGCGTTGGGGCCGCTGATGACCAGCACGCGGTGTTCCCGATCCAGCTCAAGAGACAGCGGGACGATGCCGGCCGGTGGGCCGGAGCGCGGGCCGGCGGGCAGGCTGGAGGGCGCGCTGGACGGTCGCCCGGGCGCTCCTGTCGGCGTGCCGGGGCGAGCTTGCGCGCCGCTGCGACGGCGGAGGACCTCTTGGAGCAGCGGATGGCGCGCCTCGCGCAGGCAAAGGCGCGGCTCGGTGTTGAAGCGCGGCGTCACGCAGTCGAACTCGACGGCAAAACGTCCTTTGGCGAAAGCGACATCCAGTTCCGTGAGGATTTCCAGCGCCAGTTGCACGCCGCCGGCCTGTTCGCGCAACCGGGCGGTCATCTCGCGCAGAATGCGGTGCACCTCCTGCAACTCCTCTTCGGTCAGCGCAACCAGTTCGTTGTTGAGTTCGATAGTTTGCATCGGCTCCACGAACAGGGTCTGGCCGCTGGAACTGGACCCATGCACCACGCCGTCCAGCCGCCGCCGGGCGCCCACCTTCACGGGCACCACAAAACGCTCGTTGCGGATGGTGACCAGCTCCTCTTGCAGGATGTCTTCTTCCGCGTGCCGCCGCAGGAACGAGTTCAATGACTCCTGCACAGCTCTTTTCTGCTTTTCGATTTCCCGGCGAAGTCGCCACAATTCCAGCGAGGCGTGGTCCTCCAGGGTGCCGTCCGGCCGAATTTTGCCGCTGAGTTCGCGGAGGGGGCGGCGAAATTCGCCAATGCCGGCGGCCAGCTCGGCCAGCGCCGGGAAGCGATCGCGACGGGCCGTCAAAACGTGCTTGCAGTCGCCGGCGCGGTCCAGCAGCAGCAGCACGGCGGAGATTTCCGCGGGCTCCAGTTCAGCGCCCTCCATTCGCAGGTTAGCCAGCACCGGCTCCAGGTCGCCGATGCCCCCAAAGTCCAGCCGCAGCAGAGGGGCGGATTTGCCGGGTCCTGACCCACCCTTGCTGGATTCGGCAGGGGCCGGCGCAGCCGTTGCGCGCAGGTATTCGGCTGCCTCCCGCGACCGGTCCAGTTGGACTTCCAACTGCTCCCGGTCGTGATGGGGGCGCAATGCCAGCAGCCGCTTGCAGCCGCTTGGCGTGCGCGCGTAGCGCACGAGCAGGGCCAGCAGCGCCGGAAATTCCAGTACTTCCAGATCGGCGCGCATCAGAGGAATTTAGAGAGCCATGGAGACACAGAGGACACAGAGAAAGAACAAGGCTTCATCTCTGTGTGTTCTGCTTCTGTGTGCTCTGTGTCTCTGTGGCTGATCTTCACAAAATGACTCGGTCGTCGCCCACCCGCCGCGTGACTCGTTCGCGGTCCAGATACTCCAGCAAGGGAATGGCGTACTTGCGACTGATGCCAGCCAGTTCCTTGAAGCTGGACACGTTGAGCCGGTCGCTCCGCGCTTTGTATTGTGCGAGCTGCGTGCGCAATCGCTCGATGGCGCTGCGGTGAAACACCAGCTCCTCGCTCACCTTGACCAGCGCCAATTCCTTGATCAGGATTCGCAGAATCTTCTGAGCGCGCTGCGGCTCGATCGTCAACTTCCGCAGCACTTCTTTAACCGAGGGCACCGTCAGCCCGGCATTTTCAAACGCAGCGATGATCCGCTGCTTCGCCTGCTCTTCTTCCTCGGTGAGGACAATGTGGCGCCCGGCCTGCTTGACAATCTCGCCCTGAGCTTCCAGGCGGCCTTCGGCTGCCAGGCGGGCCAGCGCCGCCTCGAAGACCAGCGGCGACAGGCGGCCGAAACCCCGGTCGCGGAGCTCCTCCTTTGGGATGCCAGGCAACAGCGGGTTGGCGGCGTGAAATTTCTCGACCAGTGCTGTCGCTTCCGCCAGCAGCCCGCGGAACCGCTCGCCATGTGCCAGAACCAGCGGCGAGTCTGACAAAATCTCAGCTTTCTTCTGCCGGGCCAGCGCGCCTGCCGTTTCCC
>JAKZXP010000262.1:0-3615 GCA_047514915.1 Terriglobia bacterium | reverse complement strand
GATGCTGGAACCCGCATCAATACTGACGTTGGAGTCATTCAGAAGGTTGCCGCCGATAGTTCATAAAGGAAATCCGGGCTTGCATCGCTCTACAGCAACCAGGGCAAGTACGGGGAGGCCGAGCCACTCTACCGGCGGGCGCTGGCAATCTGGGAGAAGGCGCTGGGGCCAGACCATCCGCGGGTGGCCCTCAGCCTTAACAACCTGGCGGAACTCTACCGCACCCAGGGGCGGTATCCCACGGCCGAGCCGTTACACAAGCGCTCCCTCGCGGTCCGAGAGAAGACTCTGGGGCCAGAGCATCCTGACGTAGCTCAGAGTCTCAGCAACCTGGCATTGCTCTACCACGACCAGGGAAAGCACGGCGAGGTCGAGCTGCTTTTGCGGCGTTCGCTGGCGATCAAGGAGAAGGCCCTGGGGCCAGAGCATCCTGACGTGGGACTGGCTTTGAAGAACTTGGCCATTCTCCACTATGAACAAGGCTTACCCGATCAAGCCGAACCGCTATTTGGCCGAAGCCTCCAGAACTTGTCAAGACAGTTTGAGCAGCACTTCGCCTACATGAGCGAGAAGGAGAGGCTGTTGTTCTTGGACAAGGTCTCGGGCTCCTTTCCCCTCTACTACAGCTTTTGCTTCTCCTACCGGGAGAGGAATCCAGCGCTGGTGGGCAAAATGTACGATGTCGTGCTCTGGCAGAAGGGCCTTGTAGGCACGAGCATCGCCGCCCTGCGGGCACAAATTGCCGCCAGCGGGGACAAACAAGCGCTGGCTCTGCTGGACGAACTGGCGGTCAAGAAGACCCAATTGGCCACTCTGCTCACCTCTGAACCAGGCGACCGGGCGCAGTGGAGGAAAACGGTCGAGCGATTGGAACGAGAGGCCAATGCACTGGAGCGAGAACTTGTGAGGCGCTCCGCCACGTTTGCTGAGGAGAAGCGACTTGCGCGCCTCACCTGGCGCGATGTGCAGAAGGCCCTGAAGAAAGACGAAGCAGCCGTTGAGTTTGTGCGCTTCCCCTTTCACGACGGGAAGCAGTGGGCTGGCAAAATCTACTACGTCGCCCTGATTGTCACCCCGGGGAGCAAGGCCGCTCCCACCCTGGTGCTTCTAGGTGAAGCCCAGCAGTTGGAGGGCCAGCCGCTGGCCGAATACCGCGGGCGGGTCCGGGATGCCCCTACGCCCGCTGCCCTGGCGCGGACAGGTTTTTATGAAGCATTCTGGAAGCCGCTGGAAGGAGCACTGGCCGGGACCACACGAGTCTACCTTTCCCCCGACGGAGTTTTGAACCTGATTTCCTGGGCGGTTGTTGCAGCGAAAGATGGCCGGTTGCTCCTGGAGGCCTACGACCTTCGCACGGTTTCCAGTACAAAAGACATCTTGACCAGAAAGCGCCGTACCGCCACCAACTCGGCAGTCCTGGTCGGGAACCCGCGATTTGACTTAGACGAGTCCCGACAACGGGTAGTCGCTAGAGCCTTGCAGAAGGCAGAAGAACCTAAGCATCTGTTGGCGTCCGTCAGCAGCGGTCTTCGGTCACGAGAGCAGCGCGGCGGAGCGCTGGCACCGCTGCCGAGTACCAAGCTGGAAGTGCAAGCGATTCACTCTCTGCTGAAAAAGCAAGGATGGCGAATAGAAGTTTACACCGAGGAGAAGGCCTTGGAAGAGGCGGTGAAGGGCGTTCAGCAACCACGGGTTCTTCACGCGGCGACTCACGGCTTTTTCTTGCCCGACCAGAAACGGGTGCGGCGCAACTTCGGCTCCGAGCGACCGTCCGGCATGGAAAACCCGATGCTGCGGTCCGGGCTCTACTTCGCTGGAGCGAACCGGATTCTGGCGGGCAGTGCCCCGCCAGCAGGGTTAGGGGACGGTGTACTGACTGCGTATGAAGCGATGGGACTGAATCTGCACGGCACCGAACTGGTGGTGCTGAGTGCGTGTAAGACCGGATTGGGGCAGGTGAGGAACGGGGAGGGGGTGTTTGGTCTCCGCCGCGCCTTGCAGGTGGCCGGAGCCGAATCGGTGCTGATGAGCTTATGGTCGGTGCCCGATCGCGAGACCCAGGAGTTGATGACGCTCTTTTACAGCAAGTGGCTCTCTGGCCAGAATAAGCACGAGGCGTTTCGAGAAGCGCAGCTGGAATTACGCGCCAAGGTCAAGGAGCGTTACGAGGAAGACTTGCCGTTCTACTGGGGTGCGTTCGTACTGGTCGGCCGCTGATTCTGCCCGACGTGCCGCGTTGAAACGAGCCTCAAGCTCCGGGGTCATCAACTGGACGGAAGGCTGGAGACGCAGCCGGCTGGCCGCCTGGCCCTCTCAAGAGATTCCATAGTTTCGCAAGGCAACGTAAACTGGGACGGCAAACCCGGACGCGGCGAGAAACGGGTGCATCCCGACTCGCCTGCGGGGCACGTTCTCAATCGGGAGCCACGCGGGAGGTGGTGATTGGTAGACCGGCAGAAGAAAAGGCCCCCCACCAAGAAAGGCAGCCACAGAAAAATCCCACGGGGTCTCCAGGGAAAAGCCAAGGGAGCGGCCGCAAGCCAACCGAAAAAGTTTCATCTCCAAGAAGCGAATCAAGGCAATCCTGCTGATCCCGCTACCAAACCAGACGCAAAATCCCCCTGGGCCGTGACTGGCGATACTACATTCTGGCAAGACATACGACGGCGATTCTTAGAGTACGACAACGACCAACACGGTTCCTTAGAGGCTACGTGGGACCCTATATTCGGAATGTGGTACTTCAGCCAAGGCGCAGGCGAACGGTCAGAGCGAGTGTTCCGCGCCTTGGCTCAAAAAGCGAGCACGGGGCTGAGGGGTCCTCGGGGCTTGGAGCCGTGGGAAGCTTGGCTGGATTGCATGCGGTGCGAATGGTCTGGCTTTAAGCCGGACCTCTCGACCACGAGATGTCTTTCCCTTAGCGCGGAAAAGCTGGAACGAGATAGGAAGTTAGGCTATCCGGTCCCAGTCGTTGCAGGCGAAATGGAAAAGAGGACGGTCCGTCAGCGTGGGGAGAAACCGACAACCAAGACTCAGTGGTACTTTACGAACTTTGGCGGTGGGACCATAGTTCACCTTTTTGAAGCGTCGGAGCATTTCTGAGTGGAGCTTGAAGCGCGGGTTGCCACATCGGGAGCGAGAAGGCAAAGGCCCGCAGAAGAGCCGATAGCTATCCCAAGCTTGGAAGATCTGGAAAAGAAACCGTCATATTTACAAAAGGAGGCCGCTCAAATTTTTTGTGTTTCTACCAGGACTATCCGTGGGTACATCCAACAGGGGAAACTCCACGGAGCGAAGAAGGGCCGTATCGCAATGGACGAAAAATTTAAGAAGCTATACATGGAAACCCATTCAGGCCAAGACTGAATGAGCTAGAGCCTTCCGCAGTTTGCCGCTTTTCCTTCCGCGAATTTCCTCAAATTTCCGCCGTTTGCCATAAATCGTTTAGTTTCAGCAACTTAACACTGCATTGAGGGGCCAACTCTGGCAGTGTAAATGGAGTGTCAACGACAACGAGAAGAGGAGAGGCAACGAAGCATGGAAGAAATTCTAGTCTCACGGCAGGAGGCGGCGAAGGCAATGAAGCGGCCGGGGTTGGAAAACTCCAGCCTGGAG
>JAKZXP010000261.1:0-3183 GCA_047514915.1 Terriglobia bacterium | reverse complement strand
GCCTGCTTGCATTGTAGCAGGCTCGGCCGGCTCAGCCCAACCCCAGAGCACACCTCGTGAAAAGTTGGTAGTGGGCTACTTTGAATCCGCAGGAGCTGTCGTAGCGGCGGCCTTTAGGCCGCCATGGGGCTTGGCAGGCTGAAGCCTGCCGCTACGCCGACAACCCGTGGCAGGCTGAAGCGTCCAAAAGGGTCAAAGTCGCCCACTACCGAAAAGTTTACCTTCGTAGCAGGGTGCTGGAAAACTGATTTTGTGGACCGCTTGCTGACGCGCGCGGCGCAGTCACCGCTGGGGAATCAGTCGAGCTGATTCAGAGCCGCGACCATTAGCGAGCGGTTTCCTCAGTTTTTCAGCACCCTGTTAAGCGAAAGCGTTGGAAGAAGAACAATTGGACAACCGGCGCTCAGACCCGCTTTCTGAAGCGGTCCAGCAACCGGAAAAGCAGCACGGCCACGATCGCATTGATCAGAGCGACTGCCAGACTGCGCACACCAGGCATGCTCACGGCCTTTTCTAACAAGACCTGCTGCAGCAGCAGGAACAACCCCAGGTGGATGTAATAGAACCCGAACACCACCCCTAGCCGTACCCCCGGGTGTTCCGTATCAAACCGAGTGCTGAGCGAGGATGCGGCGTAGCCCACAACGGTTTTTACGATCCCGAACAGGCCTATGGGTCCGTGGCCCAAGCTGTCTTGCGCAAGACCGATTGCGGCGCCCACCAGCATCCCGGAGACCTGACTGCGGCGGTTAAGAGCGAAATACACGGTCACGAGCAAGGGCAGGTCCAGGACCTCCACAGCAGGGAACCACAGGGGCAAGTGGCCCTGCAGCGATAGGGCCAGCAGGGCAATCAGGATGACCGTCCAAGGACGAAACCGGTACGCCTCCACACGGAGGTCAGACCGCGTGTGGACTGCAAACTTCATCGCGCAGGGGGAGGTTCTGGACTTGGAAGCCGCCTGTCAGTGGGCTTCTCAGGAGCAGTGGCGGCAACCGGCTGGCTGCCAGGACCGGCGTCAGACGCGGCTGCTTCGGCTTCGACTTCGATGGCCGCCGGCTCCGGAGCCTCCGACGGTCCGGGGACAACGGCAGGGGGGGGCGTCCGCCGTTGGGGGGGCACCAAGGCTCGCTTCTGATCTTTGCCCTTGTGCAGCTGCGCAGTGCGGTAGGCTTCGAGCAGCTTGTCGGCATCCGTTTCAGGTTTGGTCCTGGGCCTCGCCTCTGCCTTCGCCCGGGTTTCGGCCTTGGTCGTCGCTGCAACGACTGGCGGAGCGGCTGTCGCGACGGTGGCCCCAGCTTGCCGTGGCGAGGTCCGCGTCACGAACGGCGCTTCGGCCCTGGTAGGAATCTGCTTCCCGGCGCCACGCACGATAACCAGCACTTCTTCCAGCCGGTTCAACCGAGCCGAGGGCTGCACTTCGATTTCGTGGAACACCCGGCCCGGCTTGACCGAAATGACCGAGCCGATCGGCAGGCCCTTGGGATAGATCAAGTCCTCACCCGAGGTCAACACCTGCTCTCCCACTTCCACGCTCTGGCCGTTCACGACGTAGGCCAATTGGCAGAAGAAGCCGCCGGAACCCCGCACTGCCCCGTGCACTCGCGACTTTTCCAGTAGGGCACCGACGCCGCTGTCGGGATCTGTGATCACCAACACTTGGGCTGAGCCCCAAAACACCCGGTGCACCTTGCCAACGATCCCGTCGGGGGTGATCACCGGCATGTTGGGCCGAATCCCGACTTCGCTGCCTTTGTCAAGAAACAACACGCGCGAGGTTTCCGAAGCACTGGAACCGATAACCCGGCAAGCTATGCTGGAGAAGGGGATTTGGCTGCCCAATTGTAGTACTTCCTTCAGCCGGCGGGCTTCCCGAGCTTCCTCCTGCAGGTGGTGGTGGGAGAGCTTCAGCCGGCCAATCTCTTCTATCAGGCGCCGGTTGTCCTGCCGGGCGTGGCGTAGGTCCACGTAATCTCGCCACACACCGACCAGGCCGCGGATGACGCTGCTGGAGGCTTTCTCCACCGGCGTGATCACCGCCACCGCCCAGATGCGGATGAGCGGGATATCCTTGTCGCGTTTCACCTGAAAGGCCAACAGGACCAGTTGCAGAAACAGAGCCGCAACCAGCACGACGGCGTTTCGGTGTCGGCTTAGCAGACTATCCATAGAAGCGCAGCCTCCATGGGTTCGCCGGACTATCTCCTTCGATGGCTTATTCGATGGACACCTTTCGCAAGAGCTTGAAATCGCTGAGCATCCTGCCAGTGCCTAAGGCCACCGAAGCCAGCGGATCCTCGGCGATGGAGACGGGGATCCCGGTTTCCTCACGAATGCGCTTGTCCAGGTTCTTCAGCAGTGCGCCGCCGCCGGTCAGTACGATGCCGCTGTCGCTGATGTCGGCCGACAGCTCCGGAGGCGTGCGTTCCAGTGCCACCCGAATGGAGTTCATAATGGTCGAAACGCACTCCGACATCGCCTCGCGAATCTCGCTGTCGTCCACGGTGATGGTTTTGGGCACGCCTTCAATCAGATTGCGCCCTTTGATTTCCATGGTCAGGGGTTTTTCCAACGGGTAAGCGGAGCCGACTCCGATCTTGATTTTCTCGGCCGTGCGCTCCCCGATCAGCAGGTTGTATTTCCGCTTCAGGTAATGCATGAGGGCTTCGTCCATCTCGTTGCCTGCCACCCGTACCGAGCGGCTGTAGACGATCCCGGACAGGGAGATGACGGCGATGTCGGTGGTGCCCCCGCCGATATCCACGATCATGTTGCCGCTGGGCTCGGTAATGGGCAGACCGGCGCCGATGGCTGCCATCATGGCCTGCTCGACCAGATGCACCTCGCTGGCTTTGGCCTGGTAAGCCGACTCCATGACCGCGCGCTTCTCCACCTGGGTGATCTCGCTGGGCACGCTAATGACGATGCGCGGATGCACCAGCATCTTACGGTTGTGCGCTTTTTGGATGAAGTAGTTCAACATCTTCTCGGTGACCTTGAAGTCGGCGATCACCCCGTCCTTCATCGGCTTGATGGCCACGATGTTGCCCGGCGTGCGGCCCAACATCTCTTTGGCCTCCTTGCCCACCGCCTCCACCTCGTGCGTATTCTGGTTAATGACCACAATCGAAGGCTCGTTCACCACAATCCCTTTTGCGGCGGCGAACACCAGGGTGTTGGCGG
>JAKZXP010000260.1:0-2585 GCA_047514915.1 Terriglobia bacterium | reverse complement strand
GGTGAAGATTGTGGAAGCCGAGTTGAGCATGGAATCCAGAGAACTCATCACTGCCCCCAGAAGCGCCGCAAAAATAATTCCTCTCAACCCGGCGGGTAGCAGCTTCTTGACGAGAAAAGGAAACGCCAGATCACCTTGTTGGATTTCTGCGCCGTAGAGTTGAGCGGCCATGATTCCAGGAAAGACGACAAATAAGGGTATTAGGAGTTTCAGAGATGCGGCGAAAAGCACGCCTTTCTGTCCCTGGAGAAGACTCTTGGCGGCAAGGGTGCGCTGAGTGATGAACTGGTTGAATCCCCAGTATCCGAGCTGCGGTATCCACATTCCCAGAAGAAGGATGGTCCAAGGATACTCGGGGTGGTCGTAGGGGAGCGCCAGGTGAAGTTTGTCTTCGTTCGCTGCGAGAAATGATCCGACGCCTCCGACCTTGGAAAGCCCGATGCCCAGGACAATAGCGCCGCCAAGGAGAAGGGTGATTCCCTGAAGAAGGTCCGACCAAACGACTGCCTTCAGCCCTCCATAGACCGTATAGGCGCCCGCCAGGATTCCAATCATCCAGACGCCCAAGTAGAGGTCGACGCCAAAAATGCTTTGCAGGGCGAGCCCACCCGAGTAGAGAACGCCAGCCATAGCCGCCACGACGTACATAACCATGAAGTACGCGGCCATAATCGTGCGCGCGGTTGGCCCGAAGCGATACTCGAGATATTCGGGCATCGTGTAGATCCCGGCGCGCAGGAATTTCGGCAACAATACGAGAGCAATAAAAACGAGGACCGGGGCGGAGAGCCACTCGAAGCTGGCGATGGCCAGGCCCAAGCCATATCCTTTCCCCGCCATCCCTATGAAGTGCTCTGTGGAGATGTTCGACGCGATGAGCGAGAAACCGATAAGCCACCAGCTGAGGCCTCTTCCCGCAAGGAAGTAGTCTTCGGCGGAGTCTCCCTTTCGGGAAGCGTACAAGGAGATCGAAACGACGGCGCAGAGGAAGGCGACAAAAGTGAAGATATCAATTCCTGAAAGTTCCATAGGGGCCTGAAAGTTCCATAGGGACCGACGCTTGTACCAAACCACAACCTGGCTCGTCAAGAGCAGAACGAAAAGCGAACGGTTGAGGATATCACCCTCGACGAGGTCCGCTTCCATTCATTCGAGGAGTCAGAGGTCACCCAAAACATCGGGGCGGCCGCCCGATAGGGTTTCCAACCAGGGAAAAGGATGGCAGAGCAGTGGGTCGAGGAAAGCGATGATCTGAGCTTGAGTCAACAGGGCCGCGTGGCGTACGCTTTCCCGCGCAGGAGAAGCTCGAATCGGGATTTTCGGTTAAACGCAATCCGGGTGAGAGAAGAGGATCAAAGTCATGCATTCTAAAAAAGCGTCAATATGCAATCTTGGGCTCCTGCTTGTTTTTTCAAGCGGCCTGATGGCACAGAACGTCTCGCTCAGCAGTCATCCCCATCCGTCGCTGGACTATCCGATTCGTGTGGTTGAAGCCGAGCCTTACTTGAGGCCGGGTACCAACATGAGACAGGAGGGAGACTTCAAGGCTGTCTACAGAAAGCTCGGTGTCCTGCCGGCAGAGCGGATGCGACTGCCAGTTCCCGGATCTACTTGGCTAGAAGAGAGGCACAACCGAACACCTCCGGAGATTCTGTTATGCAGACCAATCGTCGCGAATTTCTCGACAGTCTTGGGGCGGCCACGCTGGCTGTCGCCACCACCGCTCGGAAAGCGGGGGCGCAGCGGGCCAGCCGCAACGTGCTGGTGATTGTGGCCGACGACCAGGGGCTGGACCTCGGCTGCTACGGCAACCGCATGATCCAGACGCCCAACCTGGACCGGCTGGCGAGCGAAGGTGTGCGGTTCCCCTACGCCTTCACCTCGACCGCCTCCTGCAGCGCTAGCCGCTCGGTGATCCTGACCGGACTGTACAACCACGCCAGCGGGCAATTCGGGCACGCCCACATGCCGCACAACTTCCACACTCTCCCGCACGTGCGCAGCCTGCCGCGCCTGCTCCGCGACCGCGGCTACCTCACCGCGGTGATTGGCAAGCTGCACGTGCAGCCGGCGAGCCTGTATCCGTTCGAGGTTTCGGAGGAAGGCAGCCCGCGCGACCTGGTGGGCATGGCTCGCAAGGCGGCCGCGGTCTTTCACCAGGCACGTGACTCCAGCCGCCCCTTCTACCTGCACGTCGGCTACGACGACCCGCACCGCGTCGGACGCGCCTTCGGCAATGAGCACCAGTATGCCGGCGTCAAGCCCGTTGTCTATGATCCCGCCAAAATCGAGCTGCCCTACTTCCTGCCCGACCAGCCGGAAGCGCGCCAGGAAATGGCCGAGTACTATCAGGCTGTCAGCCGCCTGGACCAGGGCGTGGGCATGCTGCTGGAGGAATTGCGCACGGCGGGCCAGGAGGAGCAGACCCTGGTCATCTACATCAGCGACAACGGCATTCCCTTCCCCGGCGCCAAGGCCACCCTGTACGAGCCCGGCGTGCGCCTACCGATGATTGTGCGCTCGCCGCGGCTGAAGCGACGTGGGCTGGTCAATGCGGCCCTGGCCCACTTTGTGGACCTGTTGCC
>JAKZXP010000259.1:0-8464 GCA_047514915.1 Terriglobia bacterium | reverse complement strand
GGCCCCGTGGCTGGCCGACATCCACGGGCAGCACCAGCAGCAGGCCCTGCTGGTGCCTGCCTCCCAACTGGAGCTGCTGGACCGCGCCGCCAGCGCCGAGGAACTGGCCGAGCAGGTGGCCGATGCTTACCGGGGATGGAGGCAGGCAACGGCGCGGCTGGCAGAGCTGACCCGCGACGAGCAGGAGAAGCTGCGTCTGGTTGACCTGTGGTCCTTCCAAAAGCAGGAGATTGAAGCGGCGCGCCCGCAGCCCGACGAGGACCACCGGCTGGGGGAGGAGAAGCGCGTGCTGGCCAACAGCACGCGCATCCACGGCGCCGTCGAGAGCGCCTACCAGCAGCTCTACGACGCCCCCGGCGCCGCCGCAGCCGCCATGGCCGCGGCGCTGCGGGCGCTGGAAGATGTGGCCCGCTTCGACCGCTCCTTTGAGCCAATCTGCGATGGCCTGCGCAGCGCCCGCATCAGCGTCGAGGACGCTTCCCTGTCTCTCCGCGATTATCTGGAGCAACTGGACGCCAACCCGCAGCGCCTGGAACAGGTGGAGGACCGGCTGTCAGTTTTGGACCGGCTGAAGCGCAAGTATGGCCCCACGCTGGCCGACGTGCTGGCCCACGTGGAACAAGTGGCGCGGCAACTGGAGGAGTTGGCGTCCTCGGACGAGCTGGCACACCAGGCGCAGCAGGAACTCGAAGCCGCCGACGAACGCTACCGCCAACTGGCCGGAAAGGTTTCTGCGCAGCGCAAGAGCGCCGCCGCTTGGCTGGAGAAGGCCGTGGCCCGGATTCTTGCCGAGCTGGCCATGGAGCGCACCGCCTTCCGCATCGAGTTTTCCGCGCCGGCCGAGGGCGCCTCCGGCAGCGAATCCTGGAAAGCGTCCGGGATGGACCGGGTGGAGTTTCTCGTCTCGCCCAATCCGGGCGAACCGCTGCGTCCCGTGGATCAAGTGGCTTCGGGCGGAGAGCTGTCCCGGCTGATGCTGGCGCTCATCACCGCCGCCGAAACCCGTCGGGACAGGCCTGCTGGGACGTCCAAGGGGAGGGCGTCCCAGACGAACTCCGCCCGCAGCCTGGTGTTCGACGAAATTGACGCCGGCATCGGCGGGCGCGTCGCCGAAGTTGTAGGCCGCAAGCTGAAGGCTCTGGCGGCGGGCCATCAGGTGCTCTGCGTGACCCACCTGCCGCAGATCGCTTCCTTCGCCGACCACCATTACTTCGTGGAAAAAGTGGAGCGGGACGGCCGCACCATCACCCTGGCCCGCCATCTGGAGGAGGGCGGGCGCGCCCCGGAGCTGGCGCGCATGCTCAGCGGCGCCCGCATCACCGACACCGTGCTCAAACACGCCCGCGACCTGCTCCGCTCCGCCCGCTAGATAACCCAAGCCTTTCACAACGAACCCAGGAACTCCCCCAGGTCCGTCCCGTTCAGCTCCTCCGGAGTCATTTCCCTTGCTATTCGCCAATTTTCAGATTTTGACCACGCGGGATTAATTGCATTCAGTGCTTCGTAGCTTCCTAAAGCACGATACTTGGTCCCCTTTACTTTCTTGATTGCTCTGTCTGAGAGATAGTTCTCGATTGCACGCCTTTCCAGGACGCGGCACTCTACATTTGCATTCTGGCAAGCCCGAACAAATCCCTGCCTCTCTGAGGAAAGCACCGCGTCCGGATCGGTTCTTTCACTGTCTATCAAAGCGACCAGATTCTCGGAAATCCGCCTGATTTCCTGTAACTGTAGTTCGGCTTCCGCATTGATCAGCTGAGAGCCGCCCAGTGGCAAGAGTACAACTTGGTGGTCCTTACCCATACTTGCGTAGCAATTGCTGGAAAGCTATGACATCCGTGCTGCCTTCAACGAGAAGAACTTTGTCGAAACCCAGTTCTCTGTGCCCCGAGAAGCTCAGCTCGCCGAGTAACTCCGACAAACGTGCAGTGGATTCCAGTTCAGTGACTTGGCTTTGCCCTTCACCGACTTTCCGAACCGAGAAGATCTTTTCTGCAGAAGCTCGTGAAAGGCCAATGTTCTGTGTTGTGAACAAAACTCCTTCGCGCGCATAAGAAGCAAGCGTTGTAAGAAAGTCTAACTGGAGCGCTGGATGAAGATTCAGTTCAGGTTCATCAATGAGTATGTACGCGGGCCGCGCAATTGCCACATTCACAAGAGTCAAGATGAAGTGTGTAAGACCTGAGCCGACTTCTTGCAATTTGAAAGCTCTTCCATTGATAAACAACTGCAAAGTCTGACCATCAGCAGAGGGATTGATCTCCAGTTCATTGAATTCGAAGATTCTCTTAATATCCTGAGTCACATTGTACGCTGTAGTATTTGAGCCGATTGAAGGTCCTGTTTTGATTGACCGCCAGAGGTCAATCAAAGATTGGCCAACTTGAATATCAAAATAGTGTTCATTTGGTCGGGCATTGATAATGTTCCTGAATGCCCCAATGTAGAAGGTTTCCGTCATTAGCTTGAATGCTTCGATGAAATGGCGCAGTTCGGCCACAGGTTGAGTGCCATGAAGTAGCACTGTTTCATGAAACCGCAACTGTCCTAGATTCAAGGCCTGATTCCCGACGTCTAGGTCAATCCGGAAGGTGTTTGTTGGTCTCAGAAGCTTCAGAATGAGGGCATTCGGAGACGGTGGGGTAATTCTCTCGCCATCGTCACCCAACGCATTTATGTGAATTCTTATTTCTATATCACGGTTGTTGGAGTTAGAGTAGAGTTCGGCCAGGTCAAGAACTGTGTTTGCAATCCCAAACGATTGTTGGTTCCGCAGTGCTGCATGAATGCCGTTCATGTTGCGCAATGAATTAAAGAGCGAACGTAATTCGAAAAAGAACTTGAGCAATGAAGACTTCCCTGAATTGTTGGCCCCTACAAGAGATGTGAAGCCCTTCCGCAAGGAGATGCGAGCGGGTGCCGAATCTGGGAAGCAACGGTAGTTCTTAATTGTGATATCAATCTCCATAGGCTTTCGTCCAGGCTTACACCTCAGCCGTGGAATACTTGATTCTAACGTATTGCCCCTGTGCGGTCCAGGGTGCAGAGGGAGGGCAGACCTGAGATGACGCCCAGGCCGGCGGGCGGTTGCGGATCTACTCCGCTCCGCCCGCTAGATATGGCGTCCGGATTGTGCGCCTGGCAAAGTTGCGGGGAGCCCAAGGATGGAATTGGCCCGCCCTTTAGCGGACAGCTAGCGTGACGGTGTTGCTGCTGCCTCCGCCGATCTCAATTTTCAGCGGCACCTCATCACCGGCTGGCGTCGCTGCCGGGACTCGAGCGTTCACCTGGTAGAGTCCCACGAATCCCGGCGCCATGCCTGAGGAAAGCACCTCCGCGGAGGCGCCACCAATCATTACAACCGGCACCATTGCTGTTAGGTTGAATGGCGGCGAGCTGGCTCCAGTCCGGCCCGTAGCCAGAGGCGGATCCGTCGCACCTAGGCCAGTAGCAAAAATCTGAACCACCGAGCCCACTGCTGCCGGGTTCTCCGCAGAGTTAGGCGAAAAGTCTTCGTTTAAGATGGCACCCGGCCCACTCCCGCCTGCTACAGCGGTGAAGATGCCCGGAGCCGCAGGCGCAACTTTTACCATCACTGGCACCATCGCTGGCACCATCACTTCCGGGCCACGAACCCCACCAGAGACCACGGCTATTCGGACGGTAGGGCCAGTTACCCCGAACGGCATTTGGAAGTTGATTTGTAAGGGCGAAACAAAGAACAACGGCGCCGGCGTGTCATTGACCAGAACCTCGGTGCCGGCCAGCATGGTGGGCAGTGGCAACCAGGTGGCTGCCTCCGTGGCCGCTGCAAGGTTCATCCCGAACAGCGATGCAATGGAACCAGGGCTGACAACCGCCTCGGGCGAGAAACTGGCACCATTGACAATCCCGCCTTCACCAACCACGGGTGGGGCTTCGGCAAGCGTGCGGCGAGGAGGGATCTTAAGGTCGAGGGCCCGGAGGGAAGGCAGGCCGGCGATAACACCGAGGCCGGCAGGCGGGCGCGGGGCGGGCGTGGGTGAGAGGAGAACAACTGGAGCAACGCGTAGCGGCGTGGCGGCGCGACGGAATACGATCAGGCTGTGATTTACCGTGAGGTCGCGGTCCACCAACTCGAAGAACAGCACCCGGTATGGGCCAGCGGGCAACTGATTTCGTCTCCCGATTAAGTAGCCGCCCAGTTCGTTCCAACGGCGCCAGGGACCGCTTTCGGGCCAGGGACCGCTTTCGGGATGGAAGGCGCCTAGTTCATAAAACCTGTCCAGCGCGCGCTCCAGCGATTCGGAGTAAACCTCGCGCTCGGGCGACCGCAGCCAGTCCTCGGCCATCACCGTCGCCGGCTGGACCAGCAGCGCAGTTGAAAAAGCCTCGATGGCGCCCGCCCGATCGCCAGTGCGCAGCCGCGCCCGGCCTAGGTGAAAGTGCGCCAGGGTGAAGTAGTAATCCAACTCCGCGGCGCGCTCCAGCCACGGCAACGCATCGCTGTACCGGCCCGCTTGCAAGAGGCTGCTGCCCGCCTGGGCGGCCACCGGGATGAGGTTCGGCATCCGCGTTGCCGCCTCCAGGTAGAACCGCCGGGCAGCAATGGTTGCGTCAGGTTGGTTTGCCTCAGGTCGGTTTGCCCCAGTTTGATTTGCCTCAGTTTGCTGGTCGGCGAGCCCGCCGGCGCGAAAAGCGTAGAAGCCACACCTGGCGTCCCATTGCGCTGCTTGCGCCGGATCGCCGAGCTGGTAGAAGTAATGGGCCACCGAAGAACGACCCAGCAGCGCCGCGCCCGTTAGCGAGAGCAGGAACAACCCGCCCATCGCCAGCCAGCGGAGCACGGGAGTAGGTTGAATTTCTTTGCGTGCCGGGAGGCCTGTCGCTACGGAAAAGCCAGCCACAATTGCCAGCGGGAACAAGATGGCGGGCAGGTCTAGCTGATAGTCGCTCAGGGAAAAGATGAGGTAAGCCCACAAAGCCGTGGCCGCCGGGCCTGTCGACAGCCTCAGAGTGGTCAGTACGAGCAACAGCGCAGCGGCCAGTCCCAGCACGCCAGTTTCAGCCAGTAGGTTGGCGGGCAGGCTGTGCAACTGCGGTAAGACTTCGCCGGGCGGACTGAGCCCAGGCGTCTGCTCGCGGTACAAGGAAGCGGCAAACGGCGTGGCCCCCAGCCCCCAGCCGACCAGCGGGCGTGCGGCAGCCACCGAAAGCCCGGCCCGCAGGTGGCGCAGCCGGTTTTCCAGCGAAAGCGACGGATCGCGGCGCTCGACCACGATGGCGGCCACGCGGCCTCGCAGGCCCTCAACCACGGGGCTGCGCGACCAAAGGAACACAACGACAGCCAGTGCGGCCAGTGCCAGTAGCGCCACGAGCTGCCATTTCGAACTTCGGATTGTGGACTGTGGACCGAGTGACTTTCTGAAGCCCAAACGGCTGAAGCCCAAACGGCTGAAGCCCAAACGGCTGAAACCCAAACGGCTGAAGCCCAAACGGCTGAAGCCCAAACGGCTGACTAGAGCGACAAGACCCAACCCGGTCAGCACCAGCACGCCCGCCAGCGAGCCTGTCAGCACAATCGCCAGCGCCTGCGCTGCCGTTGCCGCATACCAGAACAGGCGTGCAGGATGCGAGCGCGCGGCCGCGGCGGCGCCAGCCGTCAGAGGCAGGTGCAGCAGCAGGAAGCCCGCCATGTAATTGTGATGCCCCAGCGGTGCAACCACCCGGGGAGTCCGGCCCAAGAAGTACAGTGACAGACCTACCAGAGCTGCCACCGTACCCGTCGCGGGTAGCACCAGTTGCAGGGTGGCTGTTGGTTGGAACCGGCCGGACGAGGCCAGCCCTACCACCAGGTAGAAAACCGCCGCCGCCGCTGCTGCCAGCAATAGCATCCGCCAGCTTCGCCCGATACAGGGCGACTGAAGGGCGCCGGCGACCATGACCACCAACAGCAACGCCAGCAGCGGCTCGAAGAAGCCACCCAGCAGCGGCCAGCGCTCTTGCCGTTTCGCTGCCAGGAAGGCGGCGCCCAGCGCCAGCACCACCAGCGCGTGCATTCCCGCTTCGCGCAGCCAGGACGCGCTGCCCGACACGGTGCCGAGCAATAGGGCTACGAGCGGATAGCAGAGAAGAAACGCCTTCACTGGGAGCGGGCAGGACGGGGGGCTTCGACGGAATTGCGGCGCGAGGCCAGACGGATGGCCGCCTCAATAGCGCTTACCATGTTTTCCGGACGGGCGCGGTTTTGCCCGGCGATGTCGAAGGCGGTACCGTGGTCCACCGAGGTGCGCAGAATCGGCAAGCCGACGGTGATGTTGACGGTCTTGTCAAACTCCACCAGCTTCATCGGGATGTGTCCCTGGTCGTGGTACATGGCCACCACCAGGTCAAACTCGCCCTGCCAGGCCCGCAGGAAAACCGTATCCGGAGGCAGCGGGCCGCAGGCTGGGAGGCCTTGGGCGCGGGCCTGCTCAACGGCCGGCGCGATCTGCTGGCGGTCTTCTTCCCCGAACATCCCCTCCTCGCCCGCGTGGGGATTCAGCCCGGCGACGGCGATGCGCGGCTGCTCGAAGCCCAGCAGCCGCATGGCTTGATCGCCGAGTTGGATGGTGCGCCAGACGCGAGCCGTGGTCGTCTGGTGGCAGGCTTCGCCAAGTGCCAGGTGAGTGGTGACGTGGATGGTGCGCAGCCGTTCTCCGGCCAGCAGCATGCGTACTTCCGGATGGCCGCAGAGCGCGGCGATGAACTCAGTGTGCCCAGGAAATCCTATCCCCGCCAATTGGGCCGCGCGCTTGTGAATGGGACCGGTGACCAGTGCGTCCAATTCCTCCGCGAGACACAGCCGCACCCCGGCGCGAACCGCCTCCAATGCCGCGTGACCATATTCGGCGCTGACCTGCCCGAGACGAACCCGCGACCACTCCAGGTCGCCGGCGGGAATGGCATGCGGGCCACTCAGCCCCCAATGCGCGAGTACTGAAGGCGGCCCGATAGGGAAAATCTCCGCCTGCTCGCGTAGGGACTTGCGGGCCAGGGCTTTGGCAGTCACTTCGGGCCCGATTCCCGCAGGGTCGCCCAAGCTGATGCCAATCCGGGGAAGCCTCATGATCGCGAATGGCCGATGATCTCAGCCGCTCGCCCGCTCGGGTTTGACATGGCAAGGGCGATGGCCTGGATCAGAGCGTCGGGCCGGCCGAAGCCGCCGGCTTTGCTAAGAAAGGGAACGTCGTGGGCCCGCCCGCCAAGCATCCGGCCGGTTGCTATGCCTGGGAGTACTTCGCCGAACACCTCCAGCGCTTCTACCTGGAGGGCGCCGACTGCGCCCTCGGCTGTATCGCCGCCCACGAGGAACAGTCCGGTGTCACGTTCCAAGGCTTTAGGCACATGGCTGACCACCTCTACCGCAACTCCAACGGCGTCCCGGACCCCCACTTGCGCCGCCTCCACCTGGGCCAGGGTGGCCGGGTGGGTGCTGCCGGCCACGATCAACCAGCGCGCGGCCTTGGTGAATCTGGGTGAGGTGAATCTGGGTGGGGTGAATCTGGGTGGGGTTGACCTGGGTGGGGGCAGTTCGCGGGTTTGCTCGCCCGCCGGGGGTGGGCCGAACGCAAAGCGGGCCAGCCCGGCCGAGCCTACCCACAGCACCGTGGCCCGACGTCGGGAGATCGACTCGACGAATGCGGCCAGGTCCTTGTCACTCTCCGCATTTGCGATCAACGCGTCGCAAACACCGGCGGCTGCTAGGGCGGGGGCCAGCTCGCCCGCTGGCTTCCCATCGGCGTACACCGTGCCGCTGCGCACAATGCGCCCGCAGGCGGGGAATGCAGGTGCAACGGCTACGACCTGGGCCCCAGTGACCTGCCGCAGCGAGGCCACTTCTGCAGCCCACGGCCCGCGCAGAGTGGAATCAATCTTCTTAAATCTGGGCAAAACACCGCGGGCCAGCAAAGCTCGCGCCACTTCCGCCACAGCCTTCGCTGCCTGCTCGGGCGGCTGATTTCTGGTGGCCGTGGAGACCACCAGGAGCGTGTGGCCTGTCCCGGCCTCGCTGGCATTCGGGGGAGAGCCTGCCCCTCCTCCGGCCGGCAGAACTAACGGGTGCCAGCCGGCCAGCGCTGCACGAGCGGCGGAGTCGCAGGCCCCGGTCAGGTCGTCGGCAATAATGGCCGGACGCATGATTACAGGGTGGCTTCGGCCAGGGCCGGAGCACCGGTTTTCAGATCGCCCGCCTCGTTAAATTCCAATGCCACCGCGGGTTGCACTTCGTAGTTGGAGTTGCCAGCCAGCTCGGCCGCGCAGGGGGGCGTGGCCAGGAGCGTGGCCATCGACAGGGTGTTGCGAATCCAGGCGGCCCGCACCGTTTCGGCCTCAGGCGACCCCAGGTTGCCCAGCAGGAAATCCAGCGCGGCACGATCGCTCGGGAAAGAGATGGGCATGCGGGCAGGCACATACGCGAGCGCGGTGCGCACATTGGTGTAGGTGA
>JAKZXP010000258.1:0-3730 GCA_047514915.1 Terriglobia bacterium | reverse complement strand
CCGCAAGCTCCGGGAGGTGATCGGTGAGGAGCCGAAAGGACCCTCAAAGATGGGCGCTGAGCAACGGCGTCATCGGCGCCTCGCAATGAAGGCCCACCTCCGGATCCGCAAGAAGAGATGGGCCGCCGCGGGTCCTGAGATTACCCTAGTCGGCAACGCCAGCAAGGAAGGCGTCTACTTCCTGACCGATCGACAATACGGCGTCGGGACCGACGTGCTGGTTTCCTTCCCCTATACCGGACAAGGCGACATCGAGCAGGAAGGTTGTGTGGTGCGGGTGGATGAGCGTTCGGATGGCCGGCGGGGAGTGGCCATCGCGTTGGGAAAGGTGGCCGCGGCCGCCCGTCCCACCATGGAAATTTCTCCCGAAGAGCGCAAGCGGCAGCGCGTCTTGGCGCTGGCCGATACGACCGCGGAGGCACCACCCAGGCCCAGCGTGGTTGAACAGACGGCCGAGGTCGGCGACCTGAAGATGCAACTGGACCGCGAGCGGAAGGAGGCGCATCGCCTGACAGACGAGCTGGCCGACCTGAAGGGCAGTTACAAGCAGGCACAGCAGGCCGAACGGGCGAGGGACACCCAGCAAGAAGCGACCAAGGCGGCCGACCTGAAAACAGAACTGGATCAGGAGCGGAAAGCGACCCGCCGCTTGACGCAAGAGCTGGCTGACCTGAAGGGCGTGCACCAAAGCGCGGTTCAGGAACGTGACCGGCTCACCAGCCAGGAGTCCGACCTCAGCTTGAAGCTCCGTGAACTGACCTCCACCCGGGACACCATGAACCGGCTGGTTGGAGAATTTCGCAAGAAGCTACAGGGTTTGGAAAAACACGTCGCTGGCGTCGAAGCCGAACGCGATCGGGCACAGAAGGAAGTGCGAACCGCCCGCGGCGAGGCAGAGAAGTGGCGTGCCGAAAGCCGCCGGCAGCAGCAGACGGCAGATTCCACTGAGCGCGCCGCCCGGGAACAGGCTTCGTCGGCAAAGGAACAGAAGGGCGAGGTGGCCAAGCTGCGCGAGGACCTTAAAGGGCTGCAGGCGCGCATCCAGGAATTCCAGGGCGGGGGCGTAGGGCCGCTGACCAATTTGGCGGCGAATTGCGACTTGCTCGCCATGAACAAGTCGCTGGATGCACCTACAAGAAAGTCGGCAAAGGAAATGAGCCAGCAGGCTGCCCAGCTGCGCAAAGCCTTCCAGAAGCTCACCCGAAAGAAGTAGCTCGGCGCCAGCCCTGCCTTGATCTTAGGGGCCGAACGCTGACTTCCTTTAGTAGAGACCACCGAGGCATTGTCGTGGTTCTGCAGACCGATGTAGCCAAATTCAGGGAGCGGGCCGCGCCTCGGGTTGCGGTCGCGCTTGGGGGCGGCTGGCCGCCGACAATAGTGGGCACCTCCCCAACTTTGCCCCCCGGTCTAGCCTGCCGGCTCATCTAGCCCATTTCGCAAGCCTTCGGTAGACTGCCAGTATGGGTTTCGGACTTGGAGGGACCGGAAGCCGAGGGCGGAATTCGCCTTCAAAGAAGACGAGGAGGACCGGCCGCGCGCGCTTGATCTTGTTTGCGGCAGTGGCGCTAGCGCCGCTGCCCACGATTGTGGCAGCATCTGCCTCCCCACCGCCGACCCAGCCGGAGGTCGCGCTGCTGGAGCGCCTCAAACAGTTTAGTCAGGTGGGAAGGCAAGCGGGCGAGGCAGTGTGGCCGGGCTGGGATCCTACGGCGACTCCCTTGGCCATTTACAAAAGAAATGAACTAGGTGTGCTGATGGGACATCCCTCGCCGCCATCTCACTTCCGCCGGCTGGACTCCCCGATGGTATCGGCTCCGGTATTTGTCGCAGATTCCACCGCAGGCATGGTGCTGGTCAACACCACCCGGCCCTTCGCCGGCGCGCTGACCACGTTCGTCTCCTACCAGGATTTTGCGGGCAAGCCCGCGGTGGAAGCCCTGGCCACGGTCCTCCACGAGCTATTCCACTCGCACCAGCAGCGCATTGCGCCGGGTAAGTTCGGCGACATCCGGGTGGTGCTCTTAGGCGAGTACCCGGAATTTTCCGCGCAAAACCGGGCGTTGATGGCACTGGAAGCCCAGTTGCTCCACGAGGCGGCCACCGCCGCCGACCCACAGGAGGCACGACGCAGCGCGGCTGGCTTCCTGGGCATGAGGGCTGAGCGGCGCAAGAAATTGACTCCGGAGGTGGCACGTTACGAGAGCGGGGAAGAATCCAGCGAAGGGCTGGCCGTCTACATCCAGTTGCGCCTGTTCCAATTTCTGCCCCGGTTGGTTGCGACCGCCGCGGTCGGTGCCAGCCAGGTATCCGAATCCCCGCTGCCGGCCGCCCCGGATGGGGCCGCGAGCAAGCAGGCCCTTCAGGTTGCCGAGAAATGGCTAGAGCCTTTGCTTCACATTCACCGGGTGGGGGGCGACCGAGAACGCTTTTACGCCCTGGGTATGGCGCAGGCCTTACTGCTGGATCGCTTCCGGCCCGGCTGGAAGAAAGAATTCGAGGCTGGTCCGCAGCTCCTGGACCAACTGCTGGCCGCCTCGGTCCCCTCGGCCTCGCCCGCAGAGACCGCGCGCTTGATGAAGCGCTTGCGTTTCCGGAGCGTGTTGAAGGAGCAGGAGCAGGCGGTGGCCCGGCGGCGCGAGCAGGGCACGCAACGCCTGGCGGCGCTGATGGCCGAACCGGGCGACCGCGTGGTGGTGGAGGTCGGCGCCGCCAAAGAGCAGGTCAGCCTGCGTGGTTTCAATGCCAATGGCACGGTAGTGGTGGGACCCGGGCTGGTGGTGCACACCTTGCTCCTGCTGGACCTCGGCGCGGAACCGGGGCTTTGGATGCGCCTGGAGTTCCGCGGGCTGCCAGCCGTTTACGAGCAAGAGCGCGAAGTGCTGTGGTTCGTGCTGCCGCGGGAGGCGATTACCAAGGCCTTGGAGAGCTACACGCGCACCCTCGGCACGGGGCCTGCTCGTTTGGTCTTGCGGACGAAACGCTTCTTCGGTGAATTCACGGGGGTGGAGGTGAAACGGAGAGGCCGCGAGCTGCGCATCCGTCCCGTTGAAGATCTGCTCCGTGCTCCGGCGTTGAAGTCCCCCGAATTCGTACGCCCGAAAAAGAAGCTCTGACGCCCAGGACTGACTCGGCTGTCAGCGGCGCTTTCCGCTGGTTGTCGACTTGCCGGAATCCTTGAATGTCGTGGGGGAATGTCGTGGGGTAGGGAATCCCCGGCGCACGGCGAAGTTTCCTACTGTTCCGGAGAGGTCAGGGAGATGTAGGCGCGCATCAGGCGTACTTCGTCGCCCTTCTGTTGCAAGTCTGCCAGCAACAGGTCGCGCATCGTCACCAGACCGAGCAGGCGGCCGGCCAGGAAGACGGGAAGGTGGCGGATGCCTGCTTGGCGCATTCGCTCCAGGCAGGCGCTGGGCGCCTCGTCGGCATCGGCGACCAGTGGATCGCGCGTGATGACCTCGGCCAGGGGGGTCTGGCGGGGGTCGCGGGCCGCTACCACCACCCGCTTCATCAGGTCGCGCTCGGAGAAGATGCCTACCAGCCGCTCTTGTTCCAGAACCGAGACAGCCCCCACCTTGCGCTCGGCCATGTACCCCACCGCCTCGGCCACCGTGGCTCGGAGCGGTACTGAGTAGACCGGCCTGTTTTCCACCAATTCGCCGACGCGCTTCATGCCGCCGCGCTTCATATGGATGGGGGCGCCGAAGCCGGTCCTTCGCGGTCGTGGCTCGGA
>JAKZXP010000257.1:0-2838 GCA_047514915.1 Terriglobia bacterium | reverse complement strand
GGCCGGGGATGATGCGCTCGATGGCGAGCGTCTGAGCAAAGCGGGCAATGGTTTGCAGGTAGGCGCGCGGTTTACCCTCAACCAAGAAAGGGTTGGTCCCTTCGCCCAACACCAGGTTGCCGGTCCAAGCAACTCGTGCTTCTGGGACGTAGACCACAGTGTCGCCGGGCGTGTTGCCATGGCCGAAGTGGTAGAGCTCCACCTCGCGACCTCCCAAGTCGAGACGCAGGTAGTCGTCAAAGACCACATCGGGCAAACGCAAGCGCGCGTCGGCGTAGACCTTCGGATCGTTGTTTACAATGGGCAACAGGAACTGTTTCTCTTCCTCGAAGTCGCGCATGCGCTCGGCCGTCTCGCGGTGGGCTACGACCAGCGTGGTGTCGGGGAACGCATAGTTCCCGAAGGTGTGGTCGCCGTGGAAGTTGGTGTTGACCAGGTAAAGAATCGGCTTGTCGGTCACGCGGCGGACCGCCGTTTGGATCTTCCCCGCCATCTCCCCGTTGATGTGGGCATCAATCACTAGCACGCCCCGTTCCCCAACGATGAACCCACTGTTATCCACCGGCGGTTTGGTCGAGAGCAGGGCGTAGACGCCCGGTGCCAGCAGTTTTGTTTCAAATTCCGTGCCGGCCGGATGGAGGGACGGCAGGATGAAGCCTTCTGGTCCCCGAAGGCTCCTTTGCTCTTGGGCAACCAAGGGCAATGCCAATGCGATCAGTAGGATGATTGAGACTATCGTGACAGTCCTGCCTGTAGATCCAGGTACGAGAATCATGGGTTTTCCTTCTCCGTCATATAGTTAACTTCCCGTGTCTCGCCGCACGACAATTCAGGCCATGGGCTTCTTCGCATACACAGCGCCAGGAGATTCTCATACACCGGCAGGCCGTTGGCGTCAAGGTCCGAGTGCCCTCCGGCTCCCTCCCCGAGCCTGGGCCAGCGAAGATTGCTCTCCGGGAAGGCGGGAACTGGAGCGAGGACCCCTGCGAGGGCCGATGTGCTGGCGATGTCTTTTCAGGACCCTGAAGTGCGGCCGCTGATGGAAATGGAGGGGCTGAAGCAGTGGCTTCCGGGGCGTATACGCTCAACTGGAAAAAGCGGTGGAAAAATTCCGATTTTATGAGCCCACTGGCTGACAAGAAAAAATGGCCGTAACCCGCCGTGGGACTATTCTGTGGGCTTCCCATCCCTTTTGCAGTCCCGATTTCGCGTCAAAATCATGTTCTCGATTTCTGCTTTAGAGGTGATTCCTTTCTGCTCCAAAACTTGAAGAAGCATATTGACCAATTGAACCATGCTCTGCACCATGCTCTCGTAGGTCGGGCCTGCTAGCGTACCCAAAGCGTCTCCCGAAAGGCGCCTCAGCAGCTTTTCCAGCAGGGCGCGGCCGCGGTCGCTCATGGAGATGAATTGCAGACCCATCCCCATGCGAGGCGCGGAAAACTTCACCTCGGCGGTCGCCTCGAAGCGTTCCTTTTCAATTTCGAGGCTGATGTGAACCCGGGAGTTCAGGGGGCTCGGTGCCAACATGTCAAGATAGCAACCGCCCAAACCAATGTCGGCCAGGCGCGCTTGGGCCGGTGGACCGCCACTCAGGTCGCTGATGTTGGCCGTCGTGGACCACTCGAAGCGAGGATAAACACGACGCTCGGAACTGCGGCGGTCGGCCTTTAATGCGAGGGCATTACTTTGCTCTTGAACCGCAGCATTCATTTGGAACGGTGGAACTCAACAAGCCTCGGCAATGTACGAGCTTGGGAGCGCTCAACGGCGACGTCGCAAAGTGGACGCCGAAGCTGTTGGACCGCGGGCGAGGTCCAGCAGCTCCCGCACCTTGCGCGCCAGGGGATACGCCCTAGTCCTCAGCAAGATACTCTTCAATCGTGCCGCCGCTTGCAGAAATGCAGCAATAATACTGCTCCGCGCATAGGCGCGTTGCGCTTCTGTATCTCAACCCTACCGTGCATCCTGGAATGCAGTCATCTGGAGCATGTTCTTTCTAGCAAATTCTGCTTTCCAGGAAGGACTCCGCAGGTGGGATTCCAATGTGTCATGTCTTTAATCAGGAAGAACATAGAGGCTTTCTGCCGGGCAATGTCCTTCGCAATTGGAAATGTGTCTTGCGATTTTGGAAAAAATTTGAAGTTTCTAATTCGGTGCCGATGCCGCTTGCTTAGATTCCTCTCATCCAGACTTCCTCAACCTAGCTGCTTTGAAGTTTCTAAGTGGATTCCTGAGGAGCCGATCTTCCTTGCTTCAATGGGCTGGCTGTTCAGCCCCTTAGGTCACCCGTGCCGGGCCCACCAAGCTTGCGGAAATGCGCCCGCTGGGAGAGCTCAACGGCGACGGCGCAAAGCAGGTGCCGAAGCTGTCGGAAGCCGGGCGAGGTCCAGTAGCTCGCGCACCTTTCGCGCCAGCGTCTCGGTGCTGTAAGGCTTTTCCAGAACTGTGGCGCCCTGCTCCATCATGCGGCTGGGCAGCGCGATCTGGGCGCTCCCGCCGGTGGTGAAGATGACTGGCAGGCGAGGCTTCAGCGCACACATGCGAGCGTAAGCACTAGGCCCGCTGAGTCTGGGCAGCAGCACGTCCAGGACGACCAAGCTGATGCTTGCGTGCTGGGCCTGCGCCAACCGAACCGCTTCCTGTCCGTCACTGGCCAACAGCACCTGATACCCCAGACTGGCCAGCGTCTCCCGCGCCACCTCACGGGCCGCCTCGTGATCCTCAGCCACCAGAATGGTCTCCGTTCCCCCGACCGCCGGGCTGGCTTCCGTTTTCCTTTCCTGTTTGTGGGGGACATTCCCGGCACCCGGGAAGTACAGGTGGACGCGGGTGCCC
>JAKZXP010000256.1:0-3486 GCA_047514915.1 Terriglobia bacterium | reverse complement strand
CTTCTTAAGCATGCATCGGCCTCACTTGCCCTTGTCACAGAATCGGACCGTCTGTGAGCGAGTTACCCTATCTGGCGACCTCGCATCCCCCCTCATGTTCCAAGGCGGGCAGACCCCTAGTGATCTTTGGCAACCGACTTGTGTTCAGAATCGTGTTCAAAAAGCGCCGAGGATGCCGCAGAAACGCCCGCCTGCCGCCTGAAACAGTGTTGAAAAATCAGAGGTGTACGCACTTACCTCCAACTTGGGGTGCAAGAGGTCTCGGGTTCGAATCCCGACGGCCCGACCATTCTTTTAGAAGATGCCGTTTCAACAGGCTACGGGGATTTGACCGCTTCCTTCGGGGCTCTGTTCGTGCTCGCCATTTCTCATTTGTATCTTGTAACTTCTATCCTCCAAATCCGTCTTGTATTGCTTGAACGTCAGGTGGCTACCCTGAGTAGCTGCTCGATCATCCTTGAACGAGGATACTTCCATGGTAGGACCGTTCATTTGGAGAACCCTCCTCCTCTCGTTTCTCTTCCATCCTGCGCTTTGGGCGGCAGACAGCCCATTCATCCAAACATTGCAGATTCGTGGCAGCCGGCGGCCTCTTGAATTAGAGACGCGCTCCGGTCAAACGCTCGACCTGGTCCGTATTGAGCACGACGTCCGTCGCCTGTGGGCAACGGGCTGGTTCAACGACATCCTGGTGGAAAGCTCTCCATCCGTGGAGGGAGTGCAACTGGTTTTCACTCTGGCAGAGAAGCCGCGGCTTCACCTGCGGCGGGTTGAGTTCGACCCCGAAAACGAGCGGCGCCCGTTGGGCCTTGAGAAGGGCACGCCCATCGATGCCGTGCTGGCCAAGAGAGTGGCGGCTGCTCTGCGGCAGCAGCTAGTCGAGCAGGGTCACGGTGAGGCGACGGTGGAAGCCGGGGTGATCCCGGTGGGTTTCCAGCAGGCGGACTTGCGGGTCCGGGTGGAGCGGGGCCGGGCCTATCGGGTGCAGGAGATGCGCTTCTCGGGATCATTAGGGTTGAAGCCAAACGAGTTGCGGGGAGCGTTGCGCGCGACCCGCGCGCGCCGCTTGTTGCCTGGCGTAGGCCCGTTATGGCGAGGTTGGCGCTTACTTGCGCCTCTCAGCCAGCAGCGCCTCCAGGCCGACGTGGAACGTCTTCAGTCGCTGTATCTTTCTCGCGGCTACTTTGATGCCAAGGTAGGAATCGCCACCGTGGACACCGCAGAGAACAAAGCCACAGTTACGCTGCAGGTGGATGCGGGACGGCGCTATCGCGTGGAGCGGCTGGAGGTCGTGGGAGCCGAGTCGATCCAAGAACTTCCGCCGCAGCCGGATGGCACTTTTTCCAGCCAGAAACTGTGTCAATTCCTCTTGGAAGCACGCCGCGAGTCGGAAAGAGAGGGCAAGTTTGGGTTCACCGCCTTGCTGGAAGCAAAAACTACCTCCGAACCTCTCCGGGACAGAGGGGGAATTGACCCGAAGCCAGGAGGGTTAGCTGAAACGGGTGCGGTTGCCCGCCCATGGGTCGCCCTCAAGGCGAAAATTGAAACCGGGGCCGTCTATTCTGGTCTCTTGTCGTTGGTGCCTCAAGCCGACTGGCAACCGCTGGTTGCTTTGGAGCGCCCCTATCTACCGGGCCAACGGTGGCAATCGGGGTTTCTTCTTTCACCGCAACTGGGCTGGCGAGGAACGCTGTCCAGCTACGGGCTCGCGCAGGCTCGTCAGAGTTCCCTCACGGCGCTGGGAGCAGACTCCCCGCCTGCCCCAGCTGTGTCCGTTCCGGTTCGATGGAGCAGCGTGGAGGGAGACAATAACTCACCAAGTTTCCCATCCGCTGGAATCCTGCGTTGTGAACCACGCAAGTCCTCCTTGGCCTGGCTGCAGGCTGCCGGGGCCATGGCTGCGAACTGGTTGCTGTCGGTGAGCCCGCTATAGCCGTGAATCTCCGAGGCCTGTCCTGAACATCAAAACTTGCTACGCGTCGTTTTCAGGCAGCTACCGCCTCAGGGTTGCAGTTGCAGAAGCGCCGAGGCTGGTGGGGCGGGAAGGCCGCTCCCGGGTGAGGAAGTCACTCATGATCAGGCCAATCAGGATGGCCAACCAGAAGAACCCCGCCACCACAAACACCTTTGTGAGACGACTGCTGTAGCGGACGTGCATGAAGTACAGGACGACCAGAGTTGCTTTCAAAACCGCGATCAAGACCGCGACCGCCGTATTCACCCATGCTCCTAGATCCAGCAGCTCTCCTAGATCCCACGAGGCGACAGCAACCGTGGTGATGGTTAACAGGAGAAGTGCCCCAAAGACAAGGTAATAGGCTTTCAGCGAGACAACGTGGTGCGTCATATGTGCTGCCCGAGCAGATAAAGTAACGGAAACAAGAAAATCCACACGATATCCACGAAGTGCCAGTACAGGCCGGTCATCTCCACCGGCGAAGAGTACAGGTTTGTGTAACAGCCGCGCCGGGATTGAAAGACAAGAACCGCTAGAATTGCAATTCCAATGACCATGTGCAGTGCGTGCATCCCCGTCATGACGAAGTAGAAGCAGAAGAAAAGGTGAACTTGGTTCGCGTGGGGACCCCACGTAGTCGAACCACCGGCCCGGCACCAGCCCGTGCTCGAACTTGTGGCTATACTCCACGGCCTTGACAAGAAAGACCGAACCCAGAAGAATAGTACACAACAGAAAGACAACCAATGCCTTGCGCCTGCCGAGTTGCGCGCTATGCACCGCCAGAGCCATGGTGAGGCTGCTGGCTATCAACACCGCGGTGTTGATAAGCTGGGAGTTGCCTCATATTCGGCAGAGAGAGAATCGGGCGTTTTGGCGCGTCCCCGCGGTCACGTGAAATACACCACATGAAAACCGCAACGCTATTAGCTCCGTCAGCCCTTGTGGCCCTGATGCCTGGCCGGTTAGAAGCCCATGTCAAGTGGTTCAGCGAATTTAGCTTCGCCGACCAGCCCCTCTCCTTTGACGAAATCACAAGTCCCGCTTTTTGGGGTCTGTTCGCTTTGAGCGTCGCGGTTATTGTTCTTTTTTCCTGTCTCGACTGGCGCTTTGCCGGTGCCGGTTGGCACAGTGTCATCGACCGCTGGTTGGAGACCAGGAAGTCCTCGAGCCTCACGGTAATGCGCGTCGGGGCGTTTGCTGTCCTGCTGCTGTGCTGGCAGGCCGATGCGATCCTGGTTCCGGAGCTGAAGGCGGCGCATTGGGTCGGCTGGTATCAGTTCTTGGTGGCTTTATTGCTGCTCTTCGAAGCAACGGTGCCCCTGGCTGGACTGGGTTTGATAGGCGTCTACGCCATCGCAATCCAACAATTCGGTTGGTTCCACATGCTTGACTACGTTTTATTCTTAGGCGTCGCCTACTACTTCATCGCTAGCCGCAGTCCGTACGACGCCATCCGCAAAACTGCGCTGCCGGGCCTCTACGCGACCATCGGGTTCTCGCTCTGCTGGGTGGCCTTGGAGAAGCTC
>JAKZXP010000255.1:0-3376 GCA_047514915.1 Terriglobia bacterium | reverse complement strand
CGCTTCCTGGCTTTTGCCACCGCCGGCGTGCCGCCCGAAGAGATGGGAATCGGGCCGGCCTTCGCCATTCCCAAGGCGCTGAAGCTGGCCGGTCTGACGCTGGACCAGATGGAGCTGATCGAGCTGAACGAGGCCTTTGCTGCACAGGCACTGTCGGTGATCCGCCAGGCGGAGCTAGACCCGGCCCGGGTCAACGTCAATGGGGGCGCCATCGCCCTGGGTCACCCGCTGGGCTGCACCGGGGCCAAGCTCACTGCCACCCTGCTGCAGGAAATGAAACGCCGCAAGGCGCGCTACGGCATGGTCACCATGTGCATTGGCGGGGGCATGGGTGCTGCCGGAATTTTTGAAAACCTGCAACTGTAGCTGCGGTTGAGTCCGGCTGCTTTTTCAGCAGACCGCGGAACCCAGGGAGTTTCGGAGATGGCTACGCATCCAACCGTGGAGCCCAAGATCAAAGGCGGCAGCTTTTTGATCGAGGAACGCCGTCCGGAGGAAATTTTCACTCCCGAGGACGTTACCGACGAGCACCGCCAGATCACCCAGACCACCGACGAGTTTTTCGCCAACGAGGTGCTGCCCCACTTGGAGCGCATCGAGCAAAAGGATTTTCCGCTATTGCGGCAGTTGCTGGAGAAGGCGGGCGAGGTGGGCCTGCTCTCGGTCGACGTGCCGGAAAAGTATGGAGGCATGGAGCTGGACACGGTCTCGTCGGTGCTCGTGGCCGAGCACATCTCTAAGAATGGCTCCTTCGGGGCCTCTTTCGGGGCGCACTCCGGCATCGGCACCACCCCCATCGTCTTTTTCGGAACCGAAGCCCAGAAGACCCGCTACCTGCCGCGGCTGGCACGGGCGGAACTGATCGGCGCCTACGCCCTTAGCGAGGCCCACGCCGGCAGCGACGCGCTTGCCGCCCGCTGCCGGGCCGAGCTGAGCCCGGACGGCAACTCCTATGTGCTAAACGGCGAGAAGATGTGGATCACCAACGGCGGCTTCGCCGACCTGTTCACCGTCTTCGCCAAAGTGGACGGAGAGAAGTTCACCGCTTTCCTGGTGGAGAAGAGCTTCAGCGGGGTCACGCCCGGTCCGGAAGAGAAAAAGATGGGGATTCATGGCAGCTCGACGACGCCCCTGATTCTCACCGACTGCCGGGTGCCGGCTGAGAACGTACTCCACGAGGTGGGCCGCGGACATGTGGTGGCCTTCAACATTCTGAACATCGGCCGGCTGAAGCTGGGTGCAGCCTGTGTGGGCGGCTCGAAGATCCTTCTGCAGCATGCCGCCCGCTATGCCAACGAGCGCCAAGCCTTCGGCAAGTCCATCGCCGAGTTCGGGCTGATCCAGCACAAGCTGGCCGAGATGGCGATCCGGACCTTCGCGGCCGAAGGCATCCTCTATCGCACAGCCGGCATGATTGACGCGCTGTATGCAGAAAGCGACCACGATGCGGCTGACTCGGCCCGCAAGGCCATCGAGGAGTACGCGGTCGAATGCGCCATCAACAAGGTCTACGGCACCGAAGCCCTGGACTACGTGGTGGACGAGGCGGTGCAGATTTACGGCGGCTACGGCTACCACCACGACTACCCGCCCGAGGGCGCCTACCGCGATGCCCGAATCAACCGCATCTTTGAGGGCACCAATGAGATCAATCGCCTGCTCACCACCGGCATGCTGCTGAAGCGCGCCCTGAGCGGGCGCCTGGCGCTGATGCCGGCGGCCCAGCGCCTGCTGGGCGAGGTGCTTTCCGGCGCGGCGGCGGCCGCGGATGTCGTCGGCAACATCAAGAAAATTGCGCTGCTCACCGCCGGCGTCGCCTACCAAAAGTATCTGGAGGCTCTGGCTGAGCAGCAGGAAGTGGTGGCCGGCATCTCGAACATCATCATGGAAGCGTTCGCGGCTGAGACGGCCCAGTTGCGCACCAACAAGTGGCGCGCGCGCAAGATAAAGGCAGGCAGCGGGCAGGACCGCAGTGAACAAGTCGAAGACATCACCGCCGCGCTCCTTTATGACTCAATGAACCGGGCTGAGGCGGAAGCCAAAACCGTGCTGGCCGCCTGCGCCGAGGGCGATACGCTACGCACCCACCTGGCCGTGCTGCGTCGCTTCGCCCGGCAGGAGCCGCTCGACACCATCGCTCTCCGCCGCCGGATCGCCCGGCGCATCCTGGAAGCCAAAAAATATTTTGTCTAGTCCAAAGACCAAGGTCCAAAGCCCGAAGTCGAAATCCGCACCCCGCAATCCGGAATCTACAATTGTTCTGGCTGTGGGCCTCCCCGGCTCAGGAAAGTCCACCTGGTTTGCCCGACGCCGCATTCAGCCGCTTTCCAGCGACCTGCTGCGCCAGCTGCTGCTCGATGACGCTACCGACCAGTCGCAGCAGACCGCGATTTTCTCGGCACTGCGCTGGCTGCTGCGGCTGCGGCTAGGACTGGGGCGGCGCGTTCATTATGTGGACGCCACCAACCTGAACCGCCGGGAGCGCCGGGGCTATTTCCGCCTGGCCACATTGTTCGACTGCCGTGTAGACGCGGTCTTCTTCGATGTACCGCTCGAGGTCTGCCGGGAGCGCAACGCCCGCCGGGGACGCCGCGTGCCGCGGGAGGTCATGCTGCGCATGGTGCGCAAGCTGAGCCCGCCCACCTACGCCGAGGGCTTTCGCCGGATCACCGTCGTGAACGCCTCCGGGCGCGCCCGCTTGCTGCCCCGGCGGTAGACCCGGGTAGTCTCGTAAATTTGTCTTGGTGTTTTAGTAATCCCGAGAGCCGCGGCGGTTCCAGCGGTCCAGCGTCACAACTGAAAGTTCAAGGAGTTTGTCTGCTAACTCCATTGCAAGATTATAGTTTTCTTCGCGGTATGGAATACCCACTATGCACCCATGGTCGTCATCATTCTGGACGAGCTCCAAGTTGAGCGGGGGAATCTTGTTGATTTCTATGGCAGCTACGCCTTTCCCCCTTTCGATTGTCAACTTCGCTAATTCGTGACTGGATGCTACGGATAGCCCATCAGTATCTTTAGGTTCACGCCTGTACGCCTTATTGGTCAAAGCCCCATTCTTCTCAAACCAGCTTGGCTTCAGGGCTCTGTGGGCATGGTTTATCCAAGGAATGGCAATCCCTCCGGATCATTGTCACTAACAAGAGCGTCAAGCCTTTCTGCCAAGAGTTCAGCAGTAGGGTTCACTTCTGACCGATACGAACCGACGGGCATGGAGAGAGAGCCAGTCTGCACAAGGCCGGGGCGATCCGGGAAACATGCAAGCCTTACAATTCTGTCGCCGGACCTCCACGTTATGTTCAGTTCACCGAAAAAAACAGAGACTTGCCCTTGCGGTATCGCTGCCTTCATCCAGTTGGCCGCTTGAAGGACCCTG
>JAKZXP010000254.1:0-3268 GCA_047514915.1 Terriglobia bacterium | reverse complement strand
CCTGTGGCGACTCGGTGGGCGAAAATCGGGTAAGTCGAAGGGACGAGATCCTTCGTTGTCCCTGGCACGGTTTTGAATATGACCTCAAAAGCGGCCGCTCCATCGCCGATCCCGAAAGGTTTCGAACCAAGACCTATCAGGTCTTCTTAAGAGATGGAGATATTTACCTCAAGTAGCTTGCTACTCCCGTCCCACCACGAGGTAAAAAATCAGCAGCCAGGGTAGCAGGGCAAGGGCGCTCCATATGGCATTCGTCTTCCAGCCCTTTTTGCGCGTCGGGACCATGCTCAAGAGCGGGCCAAAAACCACGCCCACCAGCAGGGAGACGACCGCAATCCATTGAAAACTCAAACCGGGCTGGCCGGTAAGCAAGTCCCAGAAACCGATCAGAGCTCCTGCCAGGAAACTATACAAGGCTCCAAAGGCCGCCCCAAAGGGGGTGGAAAACGGTATGAACAAGGCCAGAAAGAAGAGAATGAACATGGGGACCAGAAAGAGGTAGTTCGTCTTGACTGCCACCTCCTGAATGTTGCCGGGAACCTCGTCGATTAACGAACTGATCAAGACCACTGCCACACCAATACCCAGAGTGAGATACCGGGCCGTCGACAGCTGCTGTCTTTCGGTGTCCATCTGGGAGCGCTTGAGAAAATCGACCATGATGACCGTGGAAACGGAGTTGATTCCTGAATCAAGGCTGGACATCAAAGCGGCAAACATTGCCACAATCACCAATCCTGCCAGGCCGATGGGGAGAAAGTTTGCGATGTAGTGTGGAAAAAGATAGTCGGCATCTTCAAGCAGGCTTTGACCGTCGGCAATGAGGTGCGGATTGGCACGGAAAAAGCCAAGCAGCGCAAATCCGACTAACGCCAGGACCACCGTTATGAAGATGCCGGCCACGGAGTTGACCAGGAAAGCGCGCCGGGCCGCCGCGACGTCACGGGTGGCCAGGTAGCGCTGAATCGCCAGCTGGTCGGAGCCGGCCGTGCAGATCCAGAAGATCAGGCTGTTCAGCAAGGCGCCCACGACGGTGGCGCGCACTCGTGGGTCCAGGGAGAAAAAGGGTTGAACGTCCCAGTGTGGAGCCCAGGAAGTCGGAAACCAGGCGCTGACACCGCCTAGCTCCCGGTTGATCAGCACAACTGTGAGAAGGGCTCCTCCAAAAAGGATGAAAAACTGTGTCACGTCGGTTATCACCACGGCGCGCAAGCCGCCCAGCGTGGTGTAAATCACGGTAATGACTCCAGCCACAATCACGATGTAGGGGAGAGTTTCCAGAGGCCAGCCCAACACCACGACCATGACCCTGCCCGTGAGATAAATCATCAGCGCCATCCATGCCAGCCGCGTGACGATGAAAATGAACGACCCCAGCAACCGGATGCGGCTGCCGAGCCGGCCTTCCAAGAGCTCGTAGGCACTGGTGACGGGCTGTCGCATCAGATACGGAATCAGACCGTAACCTACGACGAAATAGATGAGAGGGATCATTGCCATGCTGGCGAGAATGACCGGGCCGTGATTGATCATTTCCCCGGGATGCGCCAGATAGGAGATAGTGCTGAGGAGCGTGGCGAAAAGGGAAATGCCAATCGCAAAGGAGTTCATGTTTCGTCCGCCCACAAAGAACTCCTCGGTGCTTTTCAGCTTGCGCGAGAGAAACCAGCCGACCCCCAGTACAGAGGCGCCGTAAAAAAGCATCACGGTCCAATCCAGCCAACTCAAACCGCGGTGTTGCCGGCGTTCGATGCGCAAGAGCGCATGCGCGGCGGCCACCCGCACATCGATGTCCTCGTTCTTGAGCAGGGCTTCCAGCTCAGCCTCATCCGCCCGATCTCCCGAAGTTCCCAGGGCCGCGCACACTTCGACCTTCTGCTCCGTGTTCCCCGCGGTGAGATATTTCAACAGCTCCTGCCGAGCCTTCGACTTGGGTTCTCGGGCGGAATGGACGTAGCAGGCGCTCAGAGCGTAAACCCGGCTGCGGGCCTCCGTGGAGGGGCTGAAAGCGACCGCTTCCGATCGAGTCAAAGTGGCGGGCTGGATCTTTTTCAAGTGACGCAGCGCGTAAGCGGCATTAACCTGGCCGTCGGAGGAATCCAGGAGCTCAGCCAGGGCTGTTTCGTCGCCAGCGTCCCCCGAATTGGCTAACGCCCACCGGGCGAAGGCGCGAAAAGAGCCTTTTTCCTCCCTCGCCACCCGCACCAGCTCCGCTGGCCGCTCGGAGTAGCCCAGCTTGGCCAGTGCCTCAATGGCATGCACACGGTCCGGACCATGGACATCGAGAAAGGCATCTCGGATTTTGCCGATGTATCTTTTGGCGGCGGCCTGATCATTACCTTGCGCTTTGGCCAGCGCTCTCCACACTCCGATTCGATAGGGGGGGGCCGCGCTTTCTAATTCCCGCTCGAGCGTCTCCTTGACCCCGGCGTAGTAGCCGTTCCAAAGCAGCGCTTCCGCGGCTCGCACCTTGGTCCACTGGCGGCCTTCCCCCAGTGCCTGGCGGAGGATGAACACCGCTTGTTCCCGACGTTCATCCTGCTGGGCCAACGACTCTGCGGGCGCAGCGGCTGCCCGCGCCCCGGCCAGGGCAAAGCTCAGACAACCGACCCAGAGCAGACAGTACACGGGTGCGCTGGTTGAAACCCCGTGGCCTGCGCAGAAGCGAACTCCTCCGCGCGCCTTCGGCGCTTCCGCCCCTCTATCTGAAAAAGCAGGATGTATGGGCATAGGGAATTTTGACATTATGTCTCGAAAGCAAATTATTGTCGATATGGTCGCGTCTCATTCGCCGCGTAATTCCGCTGGGGTCAGCTCGTTCAGCAAGGGCTGGCCAGCCAGAAAACGACCTACGTTCTGAAGGAAGATGTCCCAGATGCGCCTGGTGTAGTAGGGACTTAAAGTAGAGCCCGAAATGTGGGGCGTCATGATGACATTAGGAAAACGCCACAATGGATGATCTTTGGGCATGGGATAAGCGTAGTGGGCGTCGAGCGCTGCGCCGGCGATCCATCCCTCCTGCAAGGCGCGCAGCAGAGCTGACTCCTGAATCAAGGTGGCGCGGGCAGGGTTCAAAACAAAGGCGCTGCGGGGCAGAGCCTCCAATTCTCGTTCACCAACAATTCCCGTGGTGCTTCTAGTTTTGGGCATCGCCACTACCAGAAAGTCCAGACCGGACAGGAACTCCAGTTCTTCTCCGGCCCTGAAAACCCGGTCCGGAAGGACACCTGCAGGATCACCCGTATCCGGCACGCAGTAGGTATTGCGA
>JAKZXP010000253.1:0-3500 GCA_047514915.1 Terriglobia bacterium | reverse complement strand
GGTATATGGGGCTCATTTCGAATTCTGTGCAAGGGCGGCCCGGCGCTTCTTCTTGAAAACAGAGAAAAAAGCAGGTATCGATTGATAGAAATGAGATTGCGATTATGGTTGAGCCTAGCGGCTGCGCGATTACGCAGAAGGACGTGAATGGAAACTAGGTATTAAGCGGTACCCGGCTTTACCAGGCTGGGGAGGTCCCAGGGGGTTCCTGGAAACTGGCGCAGGCGCGAATGCCTGTGCTACTTGGAGGACTTGCAAGTCCCGGTGGCAGAGGCTTTGCTGCCTGAGCACGGTTTTTCAGCAGTCTGTTAGCCCGCCAGGGTGGGCGAGCGTCCCGGCTGGGATCGGAAATCCACGCGTGCCCTCGCACTTTTAAGTGACAGTACTTGACACAAAAGGGAGTCTCCCGCGCGAAAGGAGCGAAAAGAATGGATCGTCCTGGCATCCACATTGTGGCAGTGGCAGGTAGCGTACGGCCCAGGAACTTCACATCGAAGGCGCTGGCTCTGGTCCTGGATGAGATCCGGCGGCATCAAGAAGTGACCTTGAACGTGGTTGATCTGACATCCACGGAGCTGCTTGCCCCGGGGACAGGTCAATCGGCAGACGGCAAGAGGATTCAAAAGCTGGTATCAGACGCCACGGGGCTGGTCCTTGCTACGCCCGAATACCACGGCAGTTACAGCAGCGCGATCAAGCTGTTTATTGAGAATCTTGGATTCCCCTCCACCATGGCAGGTAAGCCGGTGGGCCTGCTAGGCGTAGCCGCGGGCCAAATTGGAGCCATCAAGGCTCTGGAGCACCTTCGCAGCGTGTGCTCGCACATCGGCGCCATGGTGTTGCCCGGCTCGGTTTCGGTGGCCGGAGTGCAGAGGCTTTTTGACGAGGAAGGTCGGTGCCTGGATGCAGGAACTGAGAAGAGGATTCGGGGGGTAGCGACCAGCCTGCTGGACTATATCCGGCGGCACATCTGCCCTCACTTGGCGCTGGAGGAAATGGCCCGAGGCGGCGAGACCGCCTGGATGAAGCGTTTCGCCGGCTCAGCCGAACGGAGTAGTTGAAGGTTGGCTTCCAGGTTCGTAGTCTTCTCTCTTGGATGGGGTGAAACGCCATGGAGCGAAAACCTGCATGGTCTGACGCCACTTTGATTCAGAGTGCCGGCGCGCTGTGGAAGGAGGCCACGACATCCTCATTCCTGGACGCACTCGCGTCCGGCGATCTGCCCGCGGAAGTCTTCCGGCGCTGGCTGGCGCAGGATTATTTGTTCGCGAGGAATTTGATGGCGTTCCAGGCGATCTTGCTGGCCAAAGTGCCGCGCGACTGCCACAAGCCGCTTTTGGCGGGCCTGGCCGCACTCGACAGCGAGCTGGAGTGGTTCGAAGGCCACGCGGGGCGTCTCCGGCTGGATCTGAATATCGCGGCGCATCCCACCTGTCGGCGCTACAGCGACTTCTTGCTACGCTGCGCCTACGAGCAGCCGTACACAGTGCTGCTGGCGATTCTGTTCGGCGTCGAGGTTGCTTACCTGGCCGCCTGGAGGCGCTCGAGCCAGCGGGACCCTATGCCGAGTTCATCGAGCGCTGGTCCAGCCCGGCATTTGCTGACTATGTGGCGGCGCTGCGCGGCCTGGCCGAGCGGTACCCACACGAGGCGGCGCAGGAATTTTTCAATCAGGTACTCCAGCACGAGCGCGACTTTTGGCAGATGTCTGCGGGAACTAAATAATTGCGGCGAGTCAGCACAAGGAGGAGAAGATGAAGCGCGCTTTCTTTCTCATGGGTTTGTTGTGCCTGGCGGTGATCGCACCCCCGGTTCGCGCTCAGCAGGCGCAGCAATCAGAGCGGGAGGCGATGTATCGCCGCTACCTGGAGTTTGCCTCTTACGTCAAAGGCGGCAAGATCGAGCCCCACTGGATGGCCGACGGAGCGAGCTTTTGGTACGCGGAGGGGGCACCGGCCAACACCGTCATCTATAAGGTTGACCCCAAGGCAAGCACCAAGAAGCCCCTTTTCGACACAGCACGTCTGCGCCAGGCGCTCGCCAAAGCTTTGGGGCATGAGCTGCCTTACAAGGGTTTGCCCTTTGAGGAGTTCACCTTCCAGGACGAAACCACGGTGAAATTCGCCCTGGAGGGCAAGGAGTTTCTGCTGCCGCTGGACAACTACTCCGTTACACTGGCTCCCGTCCTTTCAGAGCGCGAGAAAAAGCGTTTGGAGCCACAGATCACGCAAAAGGGAGACAACGATCAGCCGGATCTTTACGAAGTATTGTCGCCCGACGGCCGCTGGTTCGTGGGTCTCAATGACCATAATCTCTGGCTGCGCTCCACCTATGACGGGCGTCGGGTACAACTGACGGACAGCGGTGTTGAGGACTATGAATGGGGAGATCTTCCGTGGGTCTTCGCCCCGGTTTGGTCCCCCGACTCCCTCAAGCTGGCCGTCACGAGACGCGATTTCCGAGAGGCGCCCAAGATCCCCATCGTGCACTGGCTCAAGCCGACGGAGGACGTGCAGTGGGTGCCCTATCCGTACAAAGCCGGTATGCCCATTGAGCGCCAGGAACTCTATATCATCGACACCGTCTCGAAACGCCAGGTTCAGATTGAAGCCGGAAAGGCCCCCTATGAGCAGATTTGGAGCATAGGCTGGTTGGCGGACAGTTCGGAGTTTCTCTTTCTTGAAGCAGACCGCTACACGAAAAAGATCCGTTTCGCCGCTGCCAACCCGAGGCTCGGCTCCACGCGGGAAATCGTAAGCGAATCCAGTGAAGCGCCTGCCGGCCGCCGTGATTGGTCCATGACCTTGGTGGACGACGGCAAGAAGTTCATTTGGCGATCAAGTCGGGACGGATGGCACCATCTCTATCTTTATGACCTCGATGGCAAGCTCATCCGAAGGCTCACGGAAGGGGCTTTTCCTGTAGACCGTGTCGTGACCGTAGACGAGAAAGCTGGTTGGGTTTACTTCGTGGCGCGGCCCGATCGGCGGCGGCCTTATGACACCCATCTTTGCCGAGTCACTTTGGACGGCGCCGGGTTTGAGCAACTGACGAAAGCACCGGGACAACATGATGCTCGAATCCATAGAAATTTCCTCCATCGAGTTCAGTTCTCCCCGTCAAAGCAGTTCTTCCTCGATACTCACTCATCCCTGTCCAGGCCCCCAGTCGTGGAGCTGCGGCGAGCGGACGGCACGCTCCTGCGAACGCTATCCAAAGCCAACGTTGACGCTCTGGAGGGACTTCACTGGAGTCCTCCTGAGGAGTTTGTCGTCAAGGGTGCTGATGGAAAGACCGATCTCTACGGAACCCTCTACAAGCCGCATGATTTTGACCCGGAGAAGAAGTACCCTGTGATCGAACAGATTCACGGCGCGGGAGCCACGGTTCAGCGCACCTTTCGCGGCCGACCCGGTGTTGCCAGCTTTCACACCTGGGGGCACGCGCTGGCCCAGTTGGGGTTTATCGTATTCAGCGTTGAAACCCGGTCGCCCTGGACG
>JAKZXP010000252.1:0-5022 GCA_047514915.1 Terriglobia bacterium | reverse complement strand
CTGGAACCGCCCGTAGTCCAGGGCGCACCCCGAGATGCTGCCCGCTTCGGTTTCGGCCAGCGGCTCGGTCATCAGCTCCGGCACGAAGCCAGCCACCGTCGGCAGCGCGCTTTCGGCGGTGGCCACAGTGACCAGACCGGCGCCGATCTTCAGCGCCGACTCCCCGGTCATGGCTGCCGCGCCAGTCTTGCCGCGCCCCCCAGACACCACCAGCACGTGACCGAAGTTGCCCTTGTGCGCGGCTTGCGCCCGCCGTCTGGCAAAGGGAGCCAGTTGCGCGGGGGTGATCAGATTCAGGTACAGCTCAGCGCGTCGTTCATAGACTTCGGGCGGCGTCCCGATGGGGCAGACCACCAGCTCTCCAACGCGCTCGCAGTTGGGCGGAAAGATCTGGCTGACTTTAGGCGCCGTAAAGGTGACGGTGATGTTGGCCCGCAGCGATTCTCCTACAGGCCTGCTGCTGTCGCTCGGCAGCCCGGAGGGGATGTCCACCGCAACCAGGGGAACGTCGGAGAAGCTGGTGTTGAGGTCGCTGAGCACGTCGGCCAGAAAGCCCTCGACGGGGCCTGACAGGCCGGTGCCCAGCAGCGCATCCACCAGGAGAGTCGAACCGCTCAGGTCAGCTTTCAAGGCAAGCCATTCGTTCCGGTCCCGTATCAGGGAGGGCTGGCAGCCCGTCTTGAGCAGGATATCGTAGTTGATGCGCGCGTCGCCTCGAATGCTGTCCGGATCGGCCAGCAGCAACACCCGAGGCCGCAGGCCGCGCATCCACAGCTGCCGCGCCACCACGAAGCCGTCGCCGCCGTTGTTGCCTTTGCCGCACAGGATGGCGATGCGATGCCGGGCCAGCGGGCGGAAGCGCTCCTCCAGTACGCGGACCACGCTGATGCCGGCGTTCTCCATCAGCAGCACGCTCGGCACCCCCAGCTCCTGGATGGTGATGCGATCCACTTCACGCATTTGCGCAGCAGTCAGGATCTTCACTTTTACCCCGTAGCAGCCGACTGTCAGGTGTCAGGTTTCAGGTGTTGGCCCGCAGGTGTCAAGTGCTTTTATTGGAGCAACTGGGCCACCCGTTTAAAAAGCAGGCCCAAAGCCACACGGTTGACTCTCCCGAACGGTTCTCCTACCATCAAGCGATCGCAAGTGGGGCTATCGCAAGGGGAGCTCTCGCAACGGAGGGAGGTAGCACGTCAGCATGCGTGGCATGATGGGTTTGATAGGACTAATCTTGACTCTGGGCATCGGCATGTTCATTTATCGCGCACAATTCACCGGCACGCCGGAAAGCTCGATCACCCAGGGCACTAACAACCCGCGGGCCGCCGCCGATCTGGCCGGGGTGAAAAACGACCTGATGACCATGGCCAACGCCGAACGGTCCTACAGGGCGCTGAACGGCAAGTACGCCACCCTGGAGGAGCTGAGCTCGGAAGGCCACGTCTACGTGAACACCCAGGGGCGCTTTGGCTACACCTATTCCATTGACATTAGCGGCAACCACTTCGTCATCACCGCCAGCTATCACGGGCCGGCACCGGCATGCCCGAGCTGAGCGTGGACGAAACCATGCGGATCAGCCAGCGCTAGCCCCGCCGCATTCTCCCCCGCCGAACCTTGCGTCCTTCGAACCGTGCTTCCCTGTCATTCCGAGCCAAGCGAGGAATCTGCTTGCGACTGGTCTCCCTGAAGGCGGCCGATGCTCGACAGGTACAGCCGGCAGCAGAGCGAGCCCTTCCGAGTTGCCTCAACGAGATCATCCGGCCCTCCCCATTTGCAGGCCACGTACTGGGTGACGCCTTCGCTTGGCCGGGCGATTGGCTGGGCGCTTGGCCGGGCGCTTGGCTGGGTGATCGGCTGGGCGCCTGGTTGGGCGATTGACTGGGGCACACTCGGCGTACCGTCCGCAATCTCGACTTCAAACTCCTTCATGCGCAGAATGTGGTCGCCTCGGTCCGCAGTTCCTTCGGCGATTTTCCCGACGATCTTAATCTTCACTCCCAGCTTCTCTTGACCGGCCCTGACGGCGGCGTCTTCATAGCTTTCCCCCACCCGCAACGTTGCTGCCGGCAGGCCCCAGACGTTCGGCAGGCGCTCGTCTTCCGGAGGCCTCTTGACAACCAGCAAGTGCCGCCGGGCTTTGTCATACCGGTCCTTGTCATACCGGCCCTGGTCATACCGGTCCTTGTCATAAAGGACAAGAGCGACAGCCCTTTTGTGCTCCTTTACATTGTTCGACATCGGCGTTCGACATCGGTGTCGGGGGTTTCGCTGCCCGGGTCAGGGGGCGCGGACGCGCAGGAGGGGCTGGGCGGCCAGGTCGGTGCGGTGCGCGAGGCGCTGCTCCCGATGCTTGTGAGCGGCGCCGAGAAAGGCCTTGAACAGCGGGTGCGGGTCCAGTGGCTTGGACTTGAACTCCGGATGAAACTGGCAACCCAAGAACCAGGGGTGGTGCGGGATCTCGACGACTTCCACATAGGTCAGGTCGGGCGTCACCCCGCTGACGCGCATGCCGGCGGCCGTCAGCGTCTCCTCGTACTCCCGGTTGAACTCGTAGCGGTGACGATGGCGCTCGGAAATCTCCGTGTTGCCGTACGCCTGATGAGCAAAGCTGTCTGGCTCGAGCCGGCACGGCCAGGCCCCCAGGCGCATGGTGCCGCCCAGCTCATCAATGCCGGTCAGCTCGCGGAGCTTGTAGATCACCCGGTGCGGGGTTGCGGGATCGAACTCGCTGGAATCGGCGTCTTCCAGGCCGCAAGCGTGCCGCGCAAACTCAATCACCGCACACTGCATGCCCAGGCAGATGCCGAAGTAGGGCACCTGGTGAGTGCGCGCGTACTGGATGGCATTGATCATCCCGGCGATGCCGCGCCTGCCAAAGCCGCCCGGAACCAGGATGCCGTCGAAATCCTCGAGCTGGCTTTGCCAGCCCTCGCCCACCACGCCTTCGGCTTCAACCCAATGAATGCTGGTGCGCAGGTTGTGGGCCAATCCGCCGTGAACCAGCGCCTCTTTCAAGCTCTTGTAGGCGTCCTCCAATCCGACGTACTTCCCGACGATGGCGATGGAAACTTCGTCGCGCGGGTTGGCCAGGCACCGCACCAGCTCTTGCCAGCGGCTCAGATCGCGCTCGCCGGCCTCCAGGCGCAGGTAGCGCAGCACGATCTCGTCCAGGCCCTCCTGGCCCAGGCAGATGGGCACCTCGTAGGTAGAGGCCACGTCGCGGGCCGCGATCACGGCGTCTTCGGCCAGGTTGCAGAACAGCGCGATCTTGGCCTTCAGCTCGCGAGGCAAAAAGCGCTCACTGCGGCACAGCAGGATGTCGGGCTGGATGCCGATCTGCAGCAGGTCCTTGACGCTGTGCTGGGTCGGCTTGGTTTTCAGCTCGCCGGCGGTGGCGATGTAAGGCACTAGCGTGAGGTGGATGAACACGGTGTTGTCGCGCCCCTCTTCCTGCCGCATCTGGCGGATCGCCTCCAGGAAGGGCAGCGACTCAATGTCGCCCACCGTGCCGCCGATCTCGACAATCACCACGTCCACCTCGCCGGAGACTTTGCGGATGGCCGCTTTGATCTCGTTGGTGACGTGGGGAATCACCTGCACGGTCTTGCCCAGGTATTCGCCGCGCCGCTCCTTGGCGATGATCCGCTCATAGATGCGCCCGGTGGTCCAGGTGCTGTCGCGGGTGAGGCGGGCATTGGTGAAGCGCTCGTAGTGGCCCAGGTCCAGGTCGGTTTCGGCGCCGTCGTCAGTGACGAAGACTTCGCCGTGCTGGTAAGGGCTCATGGTGCCAGGGTCGACGTTCAGGTAGGGATCCATCTTCTGCAGGGTGACTCGCAGGCCGCGGCTCTCCAACAGCGATCCGATGGAGGCTGCCGCCAGCCCTTTGCCCAGCGAGGAAACCACACCACCAGTGATGAAGATGTACTTAGGCATCGTCTTGCACTCGGGAGGGGACACCCTGCCCCTCAGGTTTGGTTGCATCTTCTTTGGCCGCATCTTCGGCTTGCTGACGCGCTTGCGCCAAGTCCTCCTCGGTATCCACGCCCAGGGAATCGTGGATGGTTTCCACGACGCGGATGCTGTAGCCGTTTTCCAGCACCCGCAACTGTTCCAGCTTCTCCAGCGCCTCCAGAGGGCCGCGCGGCAGCGCCGGGAAGCGGACCAGGAACTCGCGCTCGTACACGTACAGACCCAGGTGCTTGTAGTAGGTCACGGGGCCGGCTTGCTGGCCGTTCCTGACAAAGGGGAGCCGGGCGCGAGAAAAATACAGGGCACGACCCTCCCGGTCGGTGACCACCTTGACGGCGTTGGGATCGGCGGCCTGCTCGGCGCTGGGTAAGGCCGTTTTCAACGTGCACACCGGCACCCGCGCCGCCGCCGGCGTCTCCTCCAGCATGGGGGCGATGGCCTGGTCAATTGCCTCGGGTTCGATGAAGGGTTCGTCCCCCTGGACGTTGACCACAAGGGCCGCCTCCGGAATGCGTTGAGCGACCTCAGCGACCCGGTCGGTGCCCGAGCTGTGGCCCGGGTCTGTGAGGCAGACCTCGGCGCCGAACGCCTGGGCGGCACGAGAAATGCGCTCGTCATCGGTGGCCACCACGATGCGCGTGACCAGCCGGGAGCGACCGAGTTGGGCATAGACGCGCTCTAGCATCGTCCGCCCGCCGATCTGCATCAAAACTTTACCGGGGAGACGGCTGGCTTGGTAACGCGCCGGAATCACAGCCAGAATGTGTGTGCCCGCCAAGCGGTTCCAACCCGAATCAGAATGGAGTCGGCCCTGAGAAGTGAGTACCGGCTAGTTTAGCACAGGCTTGCATGGCCGTGGTAATATAAAGGCAGAGGCGGTCTACAGGGAGGCCGGAGACAACACGCACCGGCGCTAAGCAAGTCATGAGATTGGGCAAGCAACAGCGCGCGCTTTTCACACTTCCCCTCTTACTGTTCGCGCTCACCTGTGCGGGCTGGCTGCTGTCGGCCGACGATCTGGCCAAATCGCTCGCCCAGCCTTCCAAGACC
>JAKZXP010000251.1:0-5106 GCA_047514915.1 Terriglobia bacterium | reverse complement strand
CGCGGCGGCTGGAGGTGCCACCGGCAGTGCTCCCCTTGACCGGAGGGCGGGGGGTGGACCTGGCAATTGTCGCTGCTCCCGCCCCCGATCTGGTGTCGGAAGCCCTGCGCGCGATTCGGCCGGGTGGCCGCGTCTTGCTGTTCGCCCAGACAGCGCCAGCCGAGCAGGTGCCCGTGCCCACTGCCGCGATTTGCGTGGAAGAGAAACAGATTCTGGGCAGTTACAGCGCCGATTGGGATTTGCAAGCCGAGGCGGCGCGGCTGGTGTTTGATCGGGAGCTATCGGTGCAGGAGTTGATCACGCACCGTTTCTCGCTGTCGGAAATTGATTCCGCGATCCGGTTGGCCTCCGATCCCCAACCCGACTCGCTCAAGATCGTCGTCAAATGCGTCTGAGGCAGCTACCACCGTGACGAAACGAATGATGGCCGCCGTCCTGTACGGCAAGGAAAACCTCCGCATCGAGGAGGTAAACGTGCCGCGGGTCGGTCCGGAGGAAGTGCTGGTGAAGATTGAGACGGCACTCACCTGCGGGACCGATCTGAAAGTCTATCGCCAGGGCTACCACGCCCGCATGATCGTGCCCCCGGCTATTTTCGGGCACGAATTGGCCGGGGTCGTCCAGAAAGTGGGCGAGCAGGTGGAACACTTTCGGGAAGGCATGCGGGTCGTCGCCGCGAATTCCGCCCCGTGCGACGACTGTTTGTATTGCGGCAAAGGCCTGGAAAACCTCTGCGAGCGGCTTCTGTTCAATAACGGCGCCTACGCCGAATTTATCCGCATCCCCGCACCGATAGTACGGAAGAGCCTGCTGCGGATCCCGGACCACATCAGCTACCGGGATGCCGCGCTGCTGGAACCGCTAGCCTGCGTGTTGCGCGGCCTGGAGGAAACCGGGTTGCGGCGGGGTGATTCGCTGGCAGTCATCGGCCTGGGGCCGATCGGGCTGATGTTCGTGCGGTTGGCCAAGCTGCGGGGCGCTTCCGTCGTGGCTGTGGGCAAGCGTCCCACCCAAAGGCAGGCCGCGCTTCGCATGGGAGCGGATGAGGTGATTGACGTCAGCCAGACCGACGATCCGGTGCGCGCCGTCCGCCACCTCCACTCCGGGGGCGTGGACGTGGCCATCGAGGCCGTAGGTAGCTCCCTCACCTGGCAGTGGGCTACCGGCATGGTTCGCCGCGGCGGTACGGTGAACTTGTTTGGCGGTTGTCCCAGCGGCACCACCGTCGAGTTCGACACTTCGCTGCTCCACTACTCGGAAATCACCCTGCTCGCCAGCTTTCACCACACACCGTATTACATCCGGCGCGCCCTGGACTCCATTGCTGGCGGCGAGATTTGCGGCCAGGATCTGGTCACCGGCGAAGCGCCCCTGCACGAGTTGCCCCGCGTTTTGCGCCACATGATGAATCGCAACGGCGACCTGAAAACCGCCATTCTGCCCTAGCCGCAGTCGTCCCCTGGGCAGGCGGCCCGTCGCCGGCAGGAATTGGCATCCTGAGTGTTTACGATGTCCGAAGGTCCGGCGCTGCTCGAATCTCTCCGACATGCAGTAAAATCGCTCCAGTGCGGCTCCCTCTAGAGTGGGTGGATGCTCCACCGGCAATGACCTCAGAAGAGGCGCGCCGGTACTGCGCCCAACTGGCTCGCTCCCATTACGAGAACTTTAACGTTGTCAGTTTTCTCCTTCCCGCCAAGCTGCACCAGGACTTCTACAATGTCTATTCCTATTGCCGTTGGGCCGACGACCTGGGCGATGAGATTGAGGACCCGGGTGAATCCACCCGCCTGCTCGGGCTTTGGCGGAAGCAGCTAGACAGTTGCTATACGGCCGACGTGCCAACAGCAGGCCAGGAGAATGGAGAACCCCGTCACCCTGTCTTCCTGGCACTGGGCGACACCATCCGCCGCCACCAGATTCCCGCCGAGCCATTCCGTAATTTGATTGTCGCGTTTCTCCAGGACCAGCGTGTCAACCGCTATGCCACCTACGCCGAGTTGCTCGACTATTGCCAGTATTCCGCCAACCCGGTCGGCCGATTGGTGCTGTATGTTTGTGGCTACCGCGATCCGGAACGCCAGCGACTCTCCGACCTCACCTGCACCGCCCTGCAGCTTGCTAATTTCTGGCAGGACGTCCGCGTGGATCTGGAAAAAGGGCGGCTGTACATCCCGCTGGACGACATAGCGCGCTTCGGGTGTTCCGAGCAGCAACTTCTCGGGCATCACTGCACGCCCGAATTCCGCAACTTGATGCGCTTCGAGGTAGAGCGGACGCGCGAGCTGTTTCGCGCCGGCCAGCCGCTGGCCGAGCAGGTTGATCGGCGGCTCGCTACGGACATCGAATTGTTTACCCGTGGCGGGCTGGAGATTCTGCGGTTGATCGAGCAGCAAAACTACGACGTGTTGTCGCGGCGCCCGGAGCTCGGCCGAGCCCGTAAGCTGCGGCTCCTGGCTGGAACCGTATTGCGCCTGGTCTCCCATAGGAGAGGAGAGATGGCATGAACCTGCCTGGAGAAACACAGCTCACACTGGCCTACTCCTACAGGTATTGCGCCCGCGTAGCACGCCGGGAGGCGCGTAACTTCTATTACGCGTTCCTGGTGCTGCCGCACCAGAAGCGCCGCGCGTTTTGTGCCATCTACGCCTTCCTCCGTCACAGCGACGACATCCCCGACAACAACGATCCTCACCAAGACCTCGCGGCGCGCCGCGGCTTGCTGGAAGCCTGGCGGAAACGTCTGGAAGCGGCACTGGAAGGCGACTACGGCGACAGCCCCTTGCTGCCCGCCTGGCATGACACCGTACGCCGCTACCGCTTGCCGCCCCAGTACTTCTTCGAGCTGATCAAGGGTGCGGAGATGGACCTGGACGGTGTACGCTTCCAGACCTTTTCAGAGCTGTACCAGTACTGCTACCGCGTGGCCGGAGTGGTAGGGTTGATTTGCCTGCACGTCTTCGGCTTTGAGACAGCAGACCGGAAAGAAGCCTGCCGGTTGGCCGAAGCCTGCGGCATCGGCTTCCAGTTGACCAATATCCTGCGTGACCTGCGCGAGGACGCGGCCCGTGGCCGCATCTACCTCCCTGAAGAAGACCTGGTGCGCTTCGGCTATTCCCGTCAGCAACTCTGGGACGGGGTGAACAGCGAGGCCTACCACCGTCTGATGCGTTTCGAAGCAGAGCGAGCCCGCCAGTACTACCGTCAGGCGGCGGCCTTATTGGAGATGATTTGCCTCGATTCCCGGCCCGCGCTGTGGGCCATGATGGCGCTCTACTCTGGCATCCTGCGACGCATGGAAACCTTGGGCTTCCCGATGCTCCAGCGGCGGGTCGAACTGAGCGCGATGGACAAGCTCGAAATCCTGACGCGGGCCTGGTGGATGCGCCTGAATCATGGGGGCAGGGGTCCGTTTCCGGCGCCGCTTCAGGGATGACGCCGTCGGAAACTTCGCCGGACGTGGTGGTTGTCGGCGGCGGCCTGGCGGGCCTGGCGGCAGCCGCGGCGCTGAGTAGTGTCGGCTTTCGAGTGGACCTGTTTGAACGCCGACCCTACCTGGGCGGCCGGGCCGCTTCCTACGAGCTCCCGGGTACCCAGGAAACCATTGATAACTGCCAGCACGTGCTGCTGGGCTGCTGCACCAACCTGCTCAACTTCTACACACGCCTGGGAGTGCGCCACCTCATCGGGTTCCACGACCAAATCCGGTTTGTCACTCCTGGCGGTCAGGCTTCGGTGGTTGCGGCCGACCACCGCCCGCCGCCGCTGCACCTGCTGCATTCGCTGCGCGCCTTTCATGCGCTCACCTGGCTGGACAAGCTCGCCATCTGCGCGGCGATGGCGGCGCTCTCGTTCGAGCTGGGCATGGTCCCTCGCCAGCGCCTGGACTCGGAAACCATGCTGAGCTGGCTCCAGCGCCACTGGCAGACCCGCCGCGCCATTGACTTCTTCTGGCGAGTGGTGCTGACCAGCGCCCTCAACGAAGACCTGGAGCGGGTCTCGGCCTGGCACGGCCTGCAGGTTTTCTGGAGGGGTTTTCTGGTGAATCACCGCTCTTACCGCGTGGGCGTACCGGTGGCGCCGCTCAGCGAACTCTATCGGCTCGAGCTGCCTGGCGTGCGCGTTCGTCTGCGTGCGGACGTCCACTCGTTTGAAACCTCCAACCGTCGAGTCAATGAGGTGCACCTGGGCGACGGGCGCCGCGCTCCTGCCCGCTGGTTTATCGTCGCTCTGCCGTTTGAGATCGCGCAAGAGCTGCTCCCCGGCGACTACTTCGCTTTCAGCCATTCTCCCATTGTTGGCATCCACCTTTGGTTTGATCGCCCGGTGACAGAAGAGCCCTTTGCCGCGTTGCTCGGCCGCACCATCCAGTGGGCTTTCCGCAAGCCGGGCGACGCCGGTTACGTGCAGTGCGTGGTCAGCGCCGCTCGCGCCCTGCTGCCCCTGGGGCGCAAGGAAATCGTGGACATGGCGGTGCGCGAGCTGGCCGAATTTTTCCCCTTGCATGGAGCACAACTGCGCAAATGGGCCGTGGTGAAAGAAGTCCGCGCCACCTACTCGCCGGCTGCCGGAGTGGACCGGCTGCGCCCCGCCAATGTGACCCGCTTTGAGAACTGTTTTCTGGCCGGCGATTGGGTCGAGACCGGCTGGCCGCCCACGATGGAAGGCGCCGTGCGCAGCGGCTGCCGCGCCGCCGAGCTTGTCACTATCCGCGCCGGGCACCCACGGCGCTTCTTGCAGCCGGACCTGGAGCCTGAGGGATTGGCACGATGGGCACCCGCCGCCAGATCGCGTTCCTGATTGCGCTGACCTTGGCTATCTACCTGGGCAGCGCCTTCAGCCCTCCCCTTTTGGACGGTCCCGATTCGTTGCACGCCGAAGCGGCTCGTGAAATCCTGGAACGCGGCGACTGGGTAACACCGCACGTCAACGGCATCCCGTACCTCGAAAAAGCGCCGCTGCTGTACTGGGCGATGGCTGCCTCGTTCCACGTGGTGGGCGTTTGGGAACTGGGCGCCCGGCTACCGCTGGTGCTGGGAGTGCTGGCCTTTGTCCTGACCCTTTACGCGTTCAGCAGTTATCTGTTTGGCCCGCGCGCTGGGTTCTACG
>JAKZXP010000250.1:0-4494 GCA_047514915.1 Terriglobia bacterium | reverse complement strand
CATTTACACCGGCAACGGAAAAGGCAAGACCAGCGCCGCGCTGGGGACTGCCTTGCGCGCCATCGGCCAGGGACTGAAGGTGCTGATGGTGCAGTTCCTGAAAGGGTCCTGGCACTACGGCGAGCTAGACGCGCCCAAGCTGCTGGGCGAAGAGCGCTTCCAGTTGCTGCCCATGGGGCGCGGCTTCGTCAAGGTAGGTACGGAGAAGCCGGACCCGGCAGATGTGGAGCTGGTGGAAAAGGCCTGGGAACTTGGCCGGCAAAAGATCTTCTCGGGCGAGTACCAGTTGGTGATTTTCGACGAGATCAACTACGCTATCCACTACGGCATGCTCGCTGCCGAAAAGGTAGCCGAAGCGCTGGCGCGCCGGCCCGAGGACGTCCACGTCATCCTGACCGGACGCAACGCCCACCCCAGCCTGGTCGAGGCCGCTGACCTGGTCACAGAAATGAAAGAGATCAAGCACCCATTCCAGAAAGGCATCCTGGCGCAGCGCGGCATTGATTATTAACCAGGGATTGTTGACGAGGAAGCGCCGCTGCAAGCCCGGAGAAACGCATGGCTTGGTTCAAGAGAGAAAAGAAACCCCTGGAAGCGTCGGACGAGAAGCACGTCCGCACCGAGGGGTTGTGGAGCAAGTGCAGCAACTGCCGACAGATTATCTGGAAGAAAGACCTGGAAGCCGGTTGGAACGTCTGCCCCCGCTGCGAATTCCATTTTCGCATTGACGCTGGCACGCGCCTCCGTCTGCTGCTGGATGGCGATTGGGCGGAGCACGATGCCAACCTGGCCTCCACTGATCCACTCGAGTTCGTGGACCTGAAAAGCTACCGGGACCGGCTGGCTCAGATGCAGAAACAAACCCAGCTCAAGGACGCCATGATCAGCGCCGAGGGCGCGCTAGAAAACCGCCGGGTGGTGCTTTGCTCAATGGAGTACAGTTTCATCGGAGGAAGCATGGGGGCTGTGGTGGGTGAAAAAATTACTCGCGCCGTGGAGCGCAGCCGGGCCAGCCGCCTGCCGCTGATCATCGTCTCGGCTTCGGGGGGAGCCCGCATGATGGAAGGGGTGGTGAGCCTGATGCAGATGGCCAAGATCAGCACCGCTCTGGTCCGCCTGGATGAGGAGCGTATCCCCTACATCAGCGTGCTCACCGATCCCACCACCGGCGGTGTCACCGCCAGTTTCGCCATGCTGGGCGACTTGAACATCGCCGAGCCCGGCGCCCTGATCGGCTTTGCCGGGCCTCGCGTGATTGAGCAGACAATTCGCCAGAAGTTGCCAGAAGGTTTCCAGCGCAGCGAATTCCTGCTGGAGCACGGCATGCTGGATGCGGTCGTGCACCGCAGGGAACTGAAACACTACATTGCGCGGGCACTGGAGTTTTGCCTTCCCTCCAGTTCCACCAGCAGCGGCCCGAGCGGACCTGCCAGTTCCGGACCTGCCAGTTCCAGGTAAGATGCCGCCATGACCTACGGGGCCGCCGTTTCCTATTTGCTTTCGGTGGGCCAGGAGCTGCGCGGAGTCAAGTTCGATCTGGCCAACATTCGCCGCCTGTTGGAGGAACTCGGCCATCCCGAGCAAGCCTGGAGGGCGGTGCAAATCGCCGGCACCAACGGCAAAGGGTCAGCGGCGGCGATGCTGGAAGCGGTGCTGCGCGCGGCCGGCTACCGCACGGGCCTGTATACCTCGCCACACCTGGTACGCGTCAACGAGCGCATTCAAGTTGCGGGCGAGGAGATTGCCGACCCCGATTTCGCTGCCGTCGCGGCTGACGTGGTGGCTGCTGTGGAGCGTCTGCTCGCGCGCCACGAGCTGCCAGCGCATCCCAGCTTCTTCGAGTCTCTCACAGCAATCGCGTTCGAACACTTTCGCCGCGCCCGGTGCGAGATTGCCGCGGTTGAAGTGGGCATGGGCGGTCGGCTGGATGCCACCAGCGCGCTCACTCCGTTGCTCTCCATCATTATGCCGGTGGAGTTCGACCATGAACCTTACCTGGGCCACACCCTGGAGCAGATCGCGTCTGAGAAGGCCGGCATTATCAAGGAAGGTGGCGTGGTGGTGATCGCGGCGCAACATCCGGCGTCGGCGGCGGTGCTGGAACGCGTCGCGCGGGAGCGCGGTGCACGCCTGGTCTACGCTCAGCAGGACACCCTGCTTCGGCTGAACGGGCAGCTGCGACTGGCCCTGCCTGGCCGCCACCAGGCGGCCAACGCCGCCGTGGTAGCAACCGCGGTCCAGGAATTGCGCCGCCTCGGTGTCGAGGTTTCGCTCGCGGCGCTGGCCGAGGGTCTGGCCACAGTGCGCTGGCCGGGGCGGCTGGAATGGATACAGGGCAGGCCGGCGCTGTTACTGGACGGCGCCCACAACCCGGCCGCTGCCCGCGCCCTCGGTGCCTACCTTCGCGAGTCGCTGTTGGTCTCTGACCCGGGAGCAACCGCTCGGCGGCTGGTGCTGGTGTTTGGCAGCATGCGGGACAAGGCTGTGGCGGAGATCGCCGACTTGCTGTTTCCGCTGGTGGCGGCTGTCGTTCTGACGCGTCCGCAGCAGAGGCGCGCCGCCACACCGCAAGGCATTGCAGAGCTGACCAGCCACCTGAACGCGTGCGTGCTCGAGCGCGAGGAGCCAGGCAAGGCGCTGGAACTGGCGCGCGAGCTGGCGGGGCCGGACGGCGCGGTAGTGGTAACCGGCTCGCTCTACCTGGTGGGGGAAATCCGCCAGCTCGTGCTGGGACGCGGCCCATGAGTGCGGCTCGCAACGCCCTGGGGTGGTTGCGCTCGGTGCTCGTTACCAACCCGCTGATTTGCCTCTATACCATCGTCATGGGAACGATCTCGGTGGCCAGTTCCCTGGTGGACCCGCGGGGGGCCTTTCAGCACCGTTGCGCGCAGATCTGGTCGCGCATGATCCTCACCACCGGCCGTGTTAGGGTCCGCGTGCGGGGCTGGGAGAACGTTGAACCGGGCCACACCTACGTCTTTTGCGCTAACCACCTGAGCCTGATTGACACGCCTGTGATTTTCGGAAAACTGCCGGTGCAGTTCACCATCCTGGCCAAGAAAAGCCTGTTTCGGATTCCGTTTATGGGTTGGCACCTCCGCCGTTCGGGACACTTGCCAGTGGATTATGAGAATCCCCGCGCAGCCCGGCGCAGTTTCGAGCAGGCAGCGCAGAAACTCCGCACCGGCTCCTCGCTGTTCTTTTTCCCCGAGGGTGGACGCAGTCGCGACTCGCGCTTGCGGCCGTTCCGGGCTGGGCCGTTCCTGCTGGCCATCAAGGTGGGCGTCCCGGTGGTGCCGGTAGTGATTTTGGGAACAAGTGAGGTGTTGCCGATCGGTTCCATCAACATTCGGCCAGGCCAGGTCGAAGTGGTGGTGAAGCAGCCCATCCCGACCGCCGGCACGACGCGCAAGGATGCAGACCGGCTGGCAACCGAGGTTCGCGAGCAAATTGCACGCTCTCTGCCCGGGGAAGGAGCGGATGTAGCCGGACACGGCTTATCCGCAGTGAGCGCAGGAGAAGCCGAGGGCTGAGAGCGCACGTCTAGGCGAACCGCCGTTGGCTTTGTGGAGGTGCGGTGCGACCCTTGATTGGCATCAGCTGCCGGCTGGAGAAGAAGGCCGAAGGCGACTGGTTCTACTTACAGCGCGAGTACAGCGAAGCGGTGCTGGCCGCCGGCGGCATCCCGGTCATGCTGCCGCTACTGGCCGAGCCGGAATATGCGCTGGCGCTCGCGGAGCGGCTGGACGCTATTGTGCTGTCGGGCAGCTCCAGCGACGTGGACCCGGTGCGCTACGGTGCCTTGAGGCATCCGAAGGTGGTTAAGGTGCATTCTGAGCGGGATGAGCTGGACGCGGCGCTCATCCACCAAGCGTTGGAACGGCACAAACCGCTGCTGGGCATCTGCTTCGGTACCCAGATGCTGAACGTAGCGATGGGCGGCAGCCTGGTGCAGCACCTGGAGACCGGCATTCCGCACAGCGACCGCAAGGTGCCCCATATTGTGCGGGTCGAGCCCGAGTCGTTGCTGGCGCAGCTGGGCGGGGCTGGTGAGCACCAGGTCAATACCAGCCACCACCAGGCTCTGGAGCGCGTGCCGGCAGCGCTGCGAATCACGGCGCGTGCACCGGACGGCGTCATCGAGGCGGTGGAGACGACCGACCCTGACCGCTTCTTGGTGGGTGTGCAGTGGCACCCGGAGCGCATCTGGCAGGAGAGTCCGATTTCCCGCGCCCTGTTTCAGGAACTGGTCCGCCGCGCCGCCGGGCGATAGATGGCAGGAAATAGGGGCTAAGCAATAGGCGCCGCGCAGTGGATCACAAAGGGTCAGACCTTGAACTTCAGCTTTATGCTCCGGTCATGATTTCGCTTAGAAAACATAAGATGAATCACTTGCGGCTTTTGTTGGTTTGTTTTCTGCTTCTGCTCCTACAGCCCAGAACGGTGCCTGCGCAAACAGGTAGCCCGGCGGACAGGGGGCGGGCGATCCTGGAG
>JAKZXP010000249.1:0-3522 GCA_047514915.1 Terriglobia bacterium | reverse complement strand
GGTCGAGGCTGACGCAGTTCTGCGAACCGTAGCTGGTCACGTAGCAGACGCGGTCGCCCTCTTTCCAGTACTCAGTGACCGCATAGATGGAATGGTCCTTAAGTACCAGTAGGGTAAGTGGCTTAGTCGGCCTCTCCTGGGCCAAAGGCGGGCGGGTTTCATAAATCAGCCCCCGCTGCTGCGCTTGGCGCTCGGTGAGAATCTGACCGGGCATGTGGCGGGGTGGTTCCTGTGCCTGGAGCTGTCCCTGGTAGGCCGGCTGCTGAACGATGATGACCTGCGGCTGCTGGGGGTAGTACCCATATCCACCACCCACTACGACTGGCACACCCACAACGGCGACGCCCCCTGCACCGTAGGAGCTACCGTAGTTGTAGTAACTCCTGTAGCGGCTGGGGTAACGAGAGCGATAGTGCTTCCCGTGCCTAGGCGGTCGGCCAAAATTTGTGACGCCGGGGCGAATGGGGCCGATCAAATGGTGGTTCCTCGTGGGCAGCGGCTGGATGCCCTGCGCAAGTGGGACACCGATGCCGGGAGTGTTAGGGGCAAAGCCCAATCCAGGGTGGTTGATGTTCCCATAACCAGCAGGGGGTGCGACGAGCGACCCGGGCCTAAAGTGTCCATGCCCGTATCTGTGTCCGGATCTGTGTCCCGACCGGTGGCTGCTCCCGATGGTCATGGCAGGACCGCTCAGCCGGCCACCTGGGGAAGACACTCTGGTCCCGGTTCGACCGGAACCTCGACGTTGGGCCTCCGCTAGCGTGGGAACCAAGCTGAACGCCAGAAAGACTACCGCGATTCGGGTCATCATGGGTGCCTCCTTCCGGCCAACGACTGCCGCCCCACTTCCTAACATTATACCGCAATGAATAGAGTCAATGCCTTACCTCGACTTCATCTCAGCTGCCACCCACGCTCCGCAGACACTTAGACGTACTGCCAGGTGCACCGGTTACACAGCGGTTACTCAGTTTCGGCGAGACCAAGCCTGCGCGCCAGATGGGTCTCAACGAACTGGTCCTGTGGGGCGAAACTGGAATTGCTCCCGGAGCACCGTCAGGTCCTGGTCCAAAACAATCCGCGCGACGAAGCCCTTGGGGCCAGAAAAGGCGGGTTCGAAACGCAGGTCGCGCAACACCACTTCGTAGCCACGCTCAGACGGTTCCACGTAGGAATAAGGGAAGCGAGCGAAATTCAGGAAAATTTGTCCGGTGCGGGATTGGCGCGCTATCTCAAGCGGTGGGGAGGGTTCCGGCGGATAGTAGGTGCGGCTACGCCTGGGGTCGAATTCCTCGCGGAGGTTGACTTCCACTACCTCCCAGGCCTCGGCGGTTTCCACCACACCATGCCAACGGAAGGGGTTAGTAAAGCTGGCAAAGGCACCCACCTGCCGCGGTTCCAGGCCGTGCCGCGGTTCCAGGCCGTGATAGACGTGCGCGTCCAGCAAGGCAAGGGCACGGGCATGGCACAGGCCACGAAAGCCAAACCATGCCAGCAGGAACGCCACCGCGAACCAGGCGGCCCCCCGGCCGCCAGTGCGCGGCGCGCCAATCTCTTCGCTGATAAGGCGAAACAGAGAAGGAATCGCGAGGGCCGCGGCCAGCACCAGCCATAGCCACAGGTCCACGATTGGCACTGCGCCCCAGGAGAGCCAGCGTCTGGAGAAGGGCAACAGCAGGCGTGTGCCGTAGCCGGTGGACCAGTCCAGCAGCAGATGTCCGAACAGCACCCCGAACCAGGCCACCAGGAAGGCCCTCCCGACGCCGAAGGGGCGGTGGGAGCGCGTCAGTTTCCGCCCCAGCACGAACCCGCCCACCACCACCAGAGCCATCAGAGGCGAGGCGGCCAGCGAATGGGTGATGCCACGGTGCCAGTCGAGGTAGGTAACTGTGGAATCCAGCAGCGCCACCGAGTCTATGTCCGGAACGTTCGCTGCTGCCACCAGCAAGCCAGTGGCGTGAGATCCCAGCCGCTTGCCGCCGGCCCGGGCCAGCGTAATCGCCAGCAGCGTATGGGTGAGGTTGTCCATGTGTGCGGAATCGGCGCATCTTAGCACCTCGGCCTACTGTCGTGGGTATAATCGCGGAGGAGTGCGTTGAATTGATGCCCCGAGATACCGGGAAGTTCAGAGAGACGGCCGGTCAGGTGGAGAAGTTGCGCCAGCAGATTCGTCGCCACGAGCACCTCTACTACGTGCTCGATGAACCCGAAATCTCTGACGCCGATTTCGACGCGCTGATGGGGTGGTTGAAGCGGCTTGAGACAGAGCACTCGGAGCTCGTGACGCCGGATTCGCCCACCCAGCGGGTGGGTGGGCAGCCCCGCGAGGGCTTCGTCAAGGTGCGGCACAGCTCGGTGATGCTGAGTCTGGACAACGCTTACTCGCGCGAAGAGCTGCTGGAGTTCGACCGGCGCGTGCGGGAACTGGCCGGGCGCCTGCGTGTAGAGTACGTCGCTGAACTGAAGCTGGACGGGCTGAGCGTGGCCGTCCACTACGAGCAGGGGCGTCTGACCCGCGCCGTCACGCGCGGCGACGGCGCGACCGGCGAGGACATCACCCAAAACGCGCGCACCATCCGCTCGCTGCCCCTGCGGGTGGACGAGCGGCTAGCTCGGCAAGCGGGGCTGACGGAGGCCTTCGAGGTGCGCGGCGAAACGATCATGCTGCTGCCCGCCTTCCAGAAGCTAAATGCCGAACGGGAAGCACAGGGTCTGTCGCGCTTTGCTAACCCGCGCAATGCCGCCGCCGGCTCGGTGCGTGTGCTCGATCCCGGCGTCACCGGCGGGCGCCGCCTGGATTTCTTCGCCTACTCGCTGTTGCGCGACGGACGCACCCCCATGGCCGAGCATCGGCAGGTGCTGGAAACTCTGAACACCTTGGGGTTCAAGGTGAATCGCTGCTGGCGCCACTGCCGCGATATCCACCAGGTGCTGGAATTTTGCGAGGAGTGGGAAGAAAAGCGCGAGGAGCTGCCGTACGAGATTGACGGGGTGGTGGTGAAAGTGAACGCGATGGCGCTGCACGAAGAGCTGGGCTCGACGGCCAAGGCGCCCCGTTGGGCCTGTGCTTACAAGTATGCGGCGCGCGCCGGCTTCAGCACGGTGCAGGCGGTCGAGGTGCAGGTGGGGCGCACCGGCGCGCTGACCCCTGTGGCCGTACTGGATCCGGTGGCTATCGGCGGCGTGCAGGTCAGCCGCGCCACCCTTCACAACGAGGACGAAATCGAACGACTGGGCCTGCAGCTCGGCGACCTCGTGCAGGTGGAGCGTGGCGGCGACGTCATCCCCAAGGTAGTGAAGGTGATCGAGGAGGAGCGGCCCAAGCGGAGCAACCAGCTCCGGCCCTTCCGCATGCCCGAGCAGTGCCCGGTCTGCCGCAGCCGTGTGGTGCGCGAGGAGGGCGAGGCAGTCCGCCGCTGCATCAATGCTAGCTGCCCGGCGCGCCTGAAGGAAAGCTTGCTGCATTTCTCCGCCCGCAAGGTGATGGGCATTGACGGGCTGGGCGAGGCGCTGGTGGACCAG
>JAKZXP010000248.1:0-21747 GCA_047514915.1 Terriglobia bacterium | reverse complement strand
GCGGGTGTAGTTGGGGCCGTAGACGGAGGGATTCGGCGCTTTCACTTTGATCTTCAACTGGTCATTGCGATTGTAGGTAAGCTCCACGCGCACAGTAACTTCCCCACCCTTAGCCAACGGTAACGGCTTCAACCGTACGTTGTGCCCGCAGCCGCTCGGCAGTAGGGCTGCAGTGAGGATGCCGGCAATCGCCAGAAGTCGGAGCATACCGACAGGTTTCCCCGCTTGCCCGGACAGGCCACACGCCTGTCCGGGCGAGGTAACGCTAACGGCCAGATTTCGGCGCACGGCTTTACTTGGCCACGACATGGCGGCCCTCAACGCGGATGCGGTCATTCAGTACCAGGTTAATGGCCTCGGAGTAGATCCGGTGCTCTTCGCGCAGGATGCGTGCAGACAGCGTTTCCGGAGTATCGTCATCGAGCACCGGGACGCTGGCCTGCAGGATGATCGGCCCGTGGTCCACGAACTCATCCACAAAGTGCACCGTGCAGCCGCTCACCTTAACACCGTATTCCAAGGCCTGGCGATGCGCTTCCAGGCCCGGGAAGGCAGGCAACAGCCCGGGATGAATGTTCAGGATGCGGTCGCGAAATTCCCGGACAAGATAGGGGCTGAGCACGCGCATGAACCCAGCCAGGCACACCAGGTCCACCTGTTTCTCCCGGAGCGCCGCCACCACCTGGTGGTCGTAGGCCTCCCGCTCCAGACCCTTGGAAGGGAGAACGACGGTGGGCAGGCCGCGCTGCCGGGCCCGCTCCAGGCCCAAAGCATCGGCGCGGTTACTGAGCACGACGGCGATCTCGGCGTTGATGCGGCCGGCGGCGACATTGTCGGCGATCGCTTCAAAGTTCGAGCCGCGGCCGCTGAGCAGGACCGCGATTCGCTTCTTCATCCCGACAACCCTCCTGCAGTTGCTTATCGCTCCGACCGGAGGCCTTGGCCTTACACGTACTCTACCCGGCCCTTGCCAGGGACGACCCGGCCGATCAGGTAATGTTGTTCCTTCAGCCGGTCCAGCCGCGCGGCCGCCCGACGGTGGCGCGCCGGGGGAACGATCAGGACCAGGCCGACGCCCATATTGAAAGTGCGGAGCATTTCGGCGTCGGCAATCGCTCCCAACTTCTGAAGATAGCGGAAAACTGGCGGAACGGGCCAGGAATCCAGTCGAATTCGCGCGCGCAGCTTGTGGGGCAAGACGCGCGGGACATTTTCGGTGAGGCCGCCGCCGGTGATGTGGGCGGCAGCGGCCAGCGCGCCTTCCTGCTGGAGACTCCGCAGCACCTGGAGGTAGCTGCGGTGCACCCGCAGCAGCTCCTCACCCACGGTTCCCTTCAGCTCCGAAACACGCGAGTCCACCCGTAACCCCGCTTGCTCGAACAGCAGCTTGCGGGCCAGCGAGTAGCCGTTGGTGTGCAATCCGGTCGATGGAATGCCGAGCAGCAGATGACCCGCGCGCACGCGGCTGAGGTCCAGAATCTTGCGACGTTCGACCACACCCACGATGAAGCCGGCCAGGTCGTATTCCCCGTCGGCGTAAAACCCGGGCATCTCGGCGGTCTCCCCACCTATCAGGGCACAGCCGTTGGCGCGGCAGGCTTTGGCCACGCCGGAGATGATCTGCTCGGTGACGGTCTGCTCCAGGCGCCCGGTGGCCAGATAGTCGAGGAAGAACAGAGGCTCTGCGCCCCCGACGGCGATGTCATTGACGCAATGATTGACCAGGTCGGTGCCCACGGTCCGATGGTTGCCCGTCAGGAACGCCACTTTAAGTTTCGTGCCAACGCCGTCACAGCTGGACACCAGGACCGGGTCTCGCCACCGGCCCTTGGGCATGCGGAACAGCCCCCCGAAGCCGCCAATTTCCGTCAGCACATTTCGGGTAAAAGTCTTGCGGGCCAGCAAACGGATTTGGGAGCGGGTGCTGCGGGCCGTCGCGCGGTCTACACCGGCGTCGGCGTAGGTGATGGGCTTCAAAACAGCAATCCTGTGCGGGCCCACCGGGTTTTGGAAAAGAAGTTCCTCACCACCGAGGCGTAAAAGCGAGCCCGGTTCAGGACGCCTTCCTGAAGCCAGTCATCCGTGGGCGCCTCGTAGGACCAGTACACCAGCAGCGGCTTGCCGACCACGTTCTCCAACGGCACCGGACCCCAGAAGCGGCTATCGTTGGAATTGTCACGATTGTCGCCCATGACAAACAGGTGCCCGGCCGGGACCGTGGTCGGCCCGTAGTTCTCGCGCCGTCTTGGGTGGGTGTGCACGGCGTAGGGCTCCTTCAACCTTTGCCCGTTGATCAAGACCCGGTGGCCGAGCACTTCCACCCGGTCGCCCGGCACCCCGATGACGCGCTTCACGTAGATCAAGGAGGGGTCGCGGGGATAGCGGAAGGCCACAATGTCCTGACCCTGCACCTGGCGCACAGCCGGCAGCCTCCAGTCGGTGAACGGGATGCGTGGCCCGTAGAGGAGCTTGGTCAAGAATACATGGTCCCCCACCAGGATCGTGTTTTCCATGGAGGCGGTGGGGATGATCGTTGCCTCACCGACGAAGGTGCGAATCAGGAACACAAGGACCACGATGCTGGCCAGCCAGCGGATATGGGCCAGGACCGCCGAGCGACCAGACCGAGGGGCCCCGGGCGGAGCTGCCGGAGCAGCGCTCTCCGTTGTCTGCTCGGAAACGGTCTCGACCGGCTCTGGGGCAGCCACCCCCTGGCCGCACGAGCCTTCTCCGGCGGTATGCAGGAGAGCCACGCCGGTCTCTTCACGTGCCTCGTCTTGCAAGGCCAGCCTCCAGCTCGGCGTTCGGCAACTCGGTAGGATACTTCCGGGTGTAACAGGCGGTGCAGTAGCGGCCGTTGTGGTCCTCCACCGCCCGCCGCATGCCCTCCAGGGAGAGGTAGGCCAGCGAGTCGGCGTTGGTGTACTCGCGGATCTGCTCGACCGAGCAATTGGCGGCGATCAGTTCTTTTTCGGTGGGAGTGTCCACACCGTAGTAGCAGGGAGAAATGGTGGGAGGGCAGGAGATGCGCATGTGGACTTCGCGGGCACCGGCCTCGCGGATCATGCGTACGATTTTTCGACTGGTGGTGCCGCGCACGATGGAATCGTCCACCAACACCACCCGCTGCCCCTCCAGCAGGGTACGCACCGGATTCAGCTTCAGCTTGACGCCAAAGTCGCGGATGGTCTGTTCCGGCTCGATGAAAGTGCGGCCCACGTAGTGGTTGCGGATCAAGCCAAATTTCAGGGGAAGACCGGATTCGTTGGCGTAGCCGGCCCCGGCAGGGACGCCGGAATCGGGCACGGGAACCACAATGTCGGCGTCGGCCGGAGCCTCGCGCGCCAGCAACCGTCCCAGCATCTCGCGGGACTCGTGCACGGGGCGCCCGAAGACGATGCTGTCCGGACGGGAGAAGTAAACGTGCTCAAAAATGCAATAGTGGTGCGGCATCGGCGCGGTGAACCGCGTCCTGGTAAAGCTTCCGGCCTCGGCCACCACCAACTCGCCCGGCTCGATTTCCCCATCGTAACGAGCGCCCAGCAGGTCGAAGGCGCAGGTTTCTGAGGCAACGACCACGGCGCCATCCAGCTGGCCCAGGCAGAGGGGCCGGAAGCCGCGCGGGTCCCGCACGGCGATGAGCCGGTCGCGAGTCAGCAGCACCAGGGAATAAGCCCCTTCCACCTGGTGCAGTGCCTCCGCAAGGGCGTCCAGCAGCAGCTTCTGGCGCGAGTGGGCGATAAGGTGCAGGATGACTTCGCTGTCGCTAGTGGTCTGGAAGATGGAGCCCCGCTGTTCCAGGCGCCGGCGGACTTGCCGCGCGTTCACCAGGTTGCCGTTGTGCGCCAGAGCCAGCAAGCCTTTATTGCAGTCTACGGTTAACGGCTGGGCGTTGTTCAGCGAGGTGTCGCCGGCCGTCGAGTAGCGCGTATGGCCGACCGCGAACTGTCCGTGGAGTGACGCCAGTGCGGGCTCGGTGAAGATTTCCGACACCAGTCCCATGCCCTTGTGCGCGCGGAGCTGGAGGCCGTCGCTGGCCACGATCCCGGCGCTTTCCTGGCCACGGTGCTGGAGCGCATGCAGCCCCAGGTAAACCAGCTTGGCCGCTTCCGGGTGGCCACAGACTCCCATCACACCACATTCGTCGTGGAACTTGTCCGGCCTGATCGCTGAGGTCATCATTGCTCCCGGTGCTTCCCTCGCGGACTTCAGTTTTTCAGCTTTAGGTTGTCTGGCAAGGCCTGTTCCCAGATCACTTGCAATTCTTCGACGGTACTCTGGACCGCTGAGTTTCCGTTCACACTTAACGAGAACCGTCCCGGTCGGGTCACGCCTAGATCGTCGGCGCTGACCTCATATTGTGCCGCAATCGAATCCAGCGCGGCAAGGCGATTCTCCGCCACCGACACCACAATTCGGGAGGAAAATTCAGCGAACAGGGCCAGTTGCGGACCGAGCGCGGAATCCAGGTTGGCTTCCAGCCCCATACCGGAAAGGCAAGATTCGGCCAGCGTGACGACCAGACCCCCATCGCTGACGTCGTGGGCCGATTCAATCACGCCTTGGCGGGCCAGCTCACGGCAGCAGGCCTGAACCCGGGCCTCGTACTCCAGATCCAGCGCGGGCGGCAACCCCCAGACACACCCCAGCACGCTGCGGGCATATTCAGTGGAACCGAAGCGCACCGCCGCCTCGTTGACGTCGCCGTCGGGGATGCCTCCCAACAACACGACGCGCCGGCCGGCTGCGCGGAAGCAGGATCCGAGTGGCGTGGCGTCCTTTTCCAGCAGGCCCACGATGCCGACCACCGGTGTGGGGTAAATGCTCTGGCCCAGTGTCTCATTGTAGAAGCTGACGTTGCCGCCGGTGACCGGGGTCTGGAGAGCGCGACAGGCTTCCGCCATGCCTTCCACGGCCTCAGCGAACTGCCACATGACTTCGGGTTTTTCCGGATTGCCGAAGTTCAGGCAGTTCGTGGCGGCGATGGGCCGCGCCCCAGTGCAACTCACGTTGCGACTGGCTTCGGCGACCGCCAGGCGCGCGCCCAGGCGCGGTTCCAGCCAGGCGTAACGTCCATTGCCGTCCAAGCTGATGGCCAGACCCTGGCCTGTTTCTTTCAGGCGGAGGACTGCCGCATCGCTGCCCGGCCCCGCGATGGTGTTGGTGCGCACCATCGAGTCGTACTGCTCCCAGATCCAGCGCTTGCCGGCGATGGTGGGCGAGCCCAGTAGCTGTTTGCAGTCGGCGGTCAGGTTGCGCGCCCCGAAGCCGTGGCGGAATTCCAGGGGAGGCTCCAGCGGAACGGACCGGGGAGCCGGCTTGCGCGGGCGCAGGTAAGCCGGGGCCTCCTGCGCCAGGGCGGCGTTGGGAATGTCAGCGACCACCCGGCCGTGATGGCGCACGCGCAGCCGCTGGTCCTCGGTGACTACGCCGATGGCCACTGCGTCCAGGCCCCACTTGTGGAAGACCGCGGAAATTTCCTGCTCCCGCCCGCGTTCGGCCACCAGCAGCATCCGCTCCTGCGACTCGCTGAGCATGATTTCGTAGGGAGACATGCCCGTCTCGCGCTGCGGGACCCGGTCCAGTTCGATCTCGATTCCAGTGCCAGCCCGCGCGCCCATTTCGCAGTTGGAGCAGGTGAGTCCGGCGGCGCCCATGTCCTGGATGCCCACCACCGCCCCGGTCTGCATTGCTTCCAGGCACGCCTCCAGCAGCAGTTTCTCCAGGAAAGGATCGCCCACCTGGACGTTGGGGCGTTTCTGCCGGGATTCCTCCGTAAACTCGGCCGAGGCCAGCAAGGACGCCCCGTGAATGCCGTCCCGGCCGGTCTTGGCCCCCACGTAGATGACTGTATTTCCCGGCCCGCCGGCACGCGCAAAGAACAGCCGCTCGCCGGGAGCCACGCCCAGGGCAAACACGTTGACCAGCGGGTTGGAGCTGTAGCACGACTCGAAGACAGCCTCCCCTCCCACCGTCGGCACCCCGAAACAGTTGCCGTAGTGGGCGATGCCCCGGACCACCCCGTCCAGGATGCGCCGGTTCCGCGCCGCTTGGTCGTCTGTCTGCACGGGCCCAAATCGTAGCGAATCCAGCACCGCAATGGGCCGCGCGCCCATGGTGAAGATGTCGCGCAGGATGCCGCCTACCCCGGTGGCTGCGCCCTGGAAGGGCTCGACAAAACTGGGGTGATTGTGCGATTCGATCTTGAAGACGCAAGCCCAGCCGTCGCCAATGTCAATGACGCCGGCGTTCTCGCCGGGGCCCTGCAGCACGCACGGGCCCTCGGTGGGCAGGTTCTTTAGTAGCAGGCGCGAACTCTTGTAGCTGCAGTGCTCGCTCCACATCACGCTGAAGATGCCCAGCTCGGTCAGGTTCGGCTCTCGCCCCATCAGTTCGAGGATCCGGGCGTATTCTGCGGCGGTGATCTGGTGTTGCGTGACTACGTCAGGAGTAATCGTGCTCACACGGATCAGCGCAAAGCGTGGACTGCGAAGGAAGCGCGCCGGGCCGTCCACTCCACCATCGAGCGGAACACGAACAGCCCATCAGTGGAACCCAGGCGCGCATCGCTGGCGCGTTCCGGGTGGGGCATCATCCCCAGGACATTGCCGGCTTCGTTGACGATCCCGGCGATATTGTGCAACGAGCCATTCGGATTCGCTTCCTGCGTGACGGCGCCCTCCGCGGTCGAGTAGCGGAACGCTACCCGGCCGTTGCGCTCCAGTTCCGCCAGCGCGTCAGGCGCGGCGAAATAATTGCCCTCGGCGTGGGCGATAGGAATGCGCAGAACCTGCCCGGGCTCGCAAGCAAGAGTAAAGGGCAGCGAGGTGTTTTCCACACGGAGGTGTACGGGGCGACAAATGAACCGCAGGCTGCGGTTGCGCAGCATGGCTCCGGGTAGCAGGCCCGTCTCCAACAGAATCTGGAAGCCGTTGCAGATGCCCAGCACCAACCCCCCCCCGTCCGCAAAGCGCTTCACCGCCGCCAGCACCGGAGAGAAGCGCGCGATGGCGCCCGTCCGCAGGTAGTCGCCGTAGGAAAAGCCGCCGGGTAGGATCACCGCATCGGCGTTTTTCAGATCCTGCGACCGGTGCCAGATGAAGCTCACCGGCTGCTGCAACTGCACTCGAATCGCCTGGTAGGCGTCGTCGTCACAGTTGCTGCCTGGAAAGACGACTACCGCGAATTTCATGTCCTGTCTCTTATGATACCACAGCGGACGACGCCGATCGCGAGTGAAACTGGCCCGGAAAAGGCGCGCGGACACACGACGTTTGGAGGAGTTGATTACGGAAAGAAAGAGACACGGTGCTGAAATTGCCCCCCCCCCTCCCCCCAGAAGGGAGTCAAGATAGCACAACTCGGAGATAACGGAAAAATGCGCGGGACGAACTTCAACCCACACTATAACTTCCCCAATAAATTTCCTAACAGGCTACTGATAAACCTTCGGAGCGACCGCTGACTCCCCCTGACATCTCTGCAGGTTGGCCGAATTTGCAGAGCCGAGCTCCAGCAAGCGTGTCTCGTCGCCTGAAGCGATGCGTGACTGCGCAGCCTGCTAGCTCGGTTGCTCCGTCACGGGAGGTCGGCCTGGTCCACGTTTGGCACGGCGCTTGGGTGGCCGGCCCGGACTGCGCCGCTTGGGCGGTCGTCCCGGACCGCGACGTTTGGGCGGCCTCCCCGGACCGCGCCGCTTGGGCGGCCTCCCCGGACCGCGACGTTTGGGCGGCCTCCCTGGACTACGACGCCCCGGCGGGCGGCCGCGGCGGCCCAGCGCCGCCAGACGTTCCAGTGCGGAAATCGCTTCCTCCAGTTGTCCTTGTTCCCGACGAAGTGATTGTAGGATTCTCTGAACATTCATATCGGCTGGAATTTAAAAGGAAAATTACTGATTGTCAACGAAAATGATTGGGTTTCTTGAAAAAAGATTTACGTTCTTGGATATCAGCAACATATCTCAGCTCAGCGACCTGCAACCCGCAGGCAACAGCAGGCAGAAATGAGGGCGTGATGAAGCTAGTTCTGCAGGAAAATTCAACTGCGTGCATGCGCGCGTTCGGGCGTAGCCACTTCCTCCGGTTCCCGCGCGTGCGAATTGCGGCTTTTTCGCTTGATCTCGATGTTCAGCCGCTTGATTTTCTGATTTAGCGTCGAGAGGGGAATCTGAAAGCGCTCGGCGGCTTCGGTCTGGCTCCAGTTCGTTTTCTCCAGCATGTCCACAATGACTCTGCGCTCGCACTCGTCCAGGATCTCGAACAAGGAGGCGCCGGGGCGCTCCTCCACAACCGACAGCAGGCCCGAACCCTTGCCGGCTCGCTCCCGTAGGGATTCCGGCAGCAGCAAAGGATCCACCAGGGGCTCCCGGGAAAGCACGACCGCCCGTTCGACGGCGTTCTCCAGTTCGCGCACGTTGCCCGGCCAGTGGTAGTCCATCAGGTGCCGCATGGCTGCCGTCGAAAAGCGGCGCAGCGGTTTCTGGTTTTCCTCGCAGTACTTCTTCAGAAAATGGTCCACTAGCAGCGGGATATCCTCTTTTCGTTCGCGCAGTGGCGGCAAAGGCAGCGAGATCACGTTCAGACGGTAGTACAGGTCCTCGCGGAACTTGGCTTCGGCCACCAGCCGGTGCAAGTCCGCGTTGGTGGCGGCAATAATACGGACGTCCACCTTGACCAGCTCAGTCGAGCCAAGCGGGGTGAACTCGCGCTCCTGAATCACCCGCAACAGCTTGGCCTGCGTTTCCAGGCCGATGGTGCCGATTTCATCGAAGAACAGGGTGCCTCGGTCGGCTACCTCGAAGAAGCCCTTCTTAGAAGCGACCGCGCTGGTGAAGGCTCCCTTGACATGGCCGAACAGCAGGCTTTCTAGCAGATCCACCGGCATGCTGCCGGTATTGACCGGCACGAAGGGGCGGTCGGCGCGCGGCGATTGGGCGTGGATGGCTTTGGCGATCAGCTCCTTGCCGGTCCCGCTTTCCCCGCTCAGCAAGACCGTCGAGCGGCTGGGCGCAATCTGCTCCACAAGGTCGAGAAGCTTCAGCATGGGCTCGCCTTTGCCCACGATATTGGGGAGGCTGTAGCGCTGCTTCAATGCCCGCCGAAGCTGCACGTTTTCCGCTTCCAATCGGCGGGCGCTCACCGTGTTGCGGATTTCCAGCACGAGCTTCTCGTTATCCCAGGGCTTGGTCAGGTAGTTGCGGGCTCCGGCGCGCATGGCGGCCACCGCGTTCTCCACCGAGCCGTAAGCGGTGATCATCAGCACTGGCAGGTTCGGGTCCAGACGGCGAATCTCTTCGAGAGCCTGGAGGCCGCTGCGGCCGGGCAGAGCCACATCCAGCAGCACCAAGTCGAAGGCCCGGCGCCCCAGCAGTTGCAGGCCAGCTTCGGCGCTTTCGGCCGAGAGCGCCTCGAAACCTTCCAGGCCAAGCAAGGTTTCCAGGCTTTCCCGGACTTCTGCCTCATCATCAACAATCAGAATTCTTCCTTCAGCCATGATCAGACGCTCACGGTTTCTGGCAACGTCTCTCTCAACTTGTCTGGCAACCGGGGAAACTCCAGCAAGAAGGCGGTCCCCCGGCTCTGAGAGCTTTCCACTCGGATGGTGCCGGCGTGCTCTTTGACAATCCCGTAGGTGACCGAGAGGCCCAGGCCAACGCCGGAGCGCAGGATATCCCCGTTGCCGGCACGGGCGGCCTTGGTGGTGAAGAAGGGATCGTAGATGCGGTGGATGTGCTTCTGGGATATGCCCTGGCCGCTATCCGACACCTGCACCTGAACTGCACCTTCACTGGTTTCCGTATGGACTCGCAGACGGCCCCCTTCCGGCATGGCGTCGCGGGCGTTCAGGAACAGGTTGAGAAACACCTGCTGGAGCTTGCCGGCGTTGCCCTGCACGAGGGGCGGCTGGGGGGCGAAGTGGGTTTCCACCTCCACGTGGCTGGTTCTCAGCGGGTGCTCCAACAAGGCTAGTGTGTCGCGCACCACGCGGTGCAAGTCCACTGGCGCCATCTGGGCGCTGCCGGTGCGGGAGAAGTTCAGCAGGTTATTGACGATTTCCGAGGCCCGGAAGGTGGACTTGATGATCTTCTCCAGCAGCTTTCCGCGCGCGTCTTCGTTTGGGAGTTGCTTGGAGAGCATCTGCGCGTAGCTGGAGATGACCGTCAGCGGCGTGTTCACCTCGTGGGCCACGCCGGCGGCCAGCAGTCCGACCGAGCTCAGCTTTTCTGCCTCGGCCAGTTGCTGCTCCAGTTCCACCCGCTCGCTGACGTCGTCGAAGATGAGCAGCCGGCCAATCGGTTCAAACCTCTTGCTGACCAAGGGGGCCACCGCGATGTTCAGGGCCCGCTCGCTGCCCGACGGCGTGCGCACCCGGTGCTGGTACAGGTTATGAATCCCGCTGTCGCTGCGGAAGCGCAGTAGCTCGGCCACCAGTTCCGCCGGGAGGATTTTGTCTACCGGCTGCCCGCGAGTTCGCTCGCGCGACAGACCGTACATCAGCTCCAGTTGCGTGTTCCAGCTTTCGACCCGGTCGTCCAGATCCAGCACCAGGATGCCTACGCTGAGCGACTCGACAATGTTCTCGTTGAACTCCTTCAGGCGTTCGTACTCGGCTGCCTTTCGCTCGAGCCGCCGGTAGAGCCTTGCGTTCTCGACCGCCGCGCCCAGATGCCCCGACAGCGCCTCCAACAACGCCACGTCCGCGCTGGACAGGAAGTTGTTCCCGGTGGTCTGGCCCAACCCCAGGAATCCCACGATGCGCCCCTGGGCCCGGCAGGCGAGGTAATAGTGCAGGTCCAGGGTGGCGATCGCGCGGCGCGCCGGTTCCGGCTCGCCTGGCACCTGCCTCGTGTTCTCAAAAAACAGCCGTGTGTTCTCAAAAAACAGATAGCCTCGCTCGGATTCAGCCCGAGCAGCATCCAAGAAGCTCAGATCAGGTTCCTCGTCCAATGACAGTCCCCGAGAATGCGCCAGCCGCATTTGGCCCTGCTCATCGTCCTTTTCAGCGTCCTTTTCATTTGGCAGGAAGACGGCTACCCGCTCCACGTTGAGCGTGTGAGACAACCGATCGGACACCGCCGCCAGCAGGCGCGGCAGGTCGGTTTCGGTGCTCAGCTCGCGGCCGAAGTCCACCAACGTTTTGCGGTAGTCGTAGCGGTCGCGGTAGAAGTGGCGGTCCAGTCGCTCTTGAATGCGGGCGCGCAACGGATGGAACAGAAGGGCGCTGACCACCACCGCAATCACAAACCCTGTTGTTCCCGTGGCAGGCAAGCTGGAGTGGAACACGAGCCCGGCCAGGGCCACCACCGTGAAGTACAGCGTCACCAGTGCCAGGGTGGCCAGCGTATAGGCGGCGCCGCGGCGGAACAGAATGTCCACATCCATGAGCCGGTAGCGCAGAATCGCGTAGCCGAACGTCAGGGGAATCAACACCAGGGAAAGCGCCGACAGCTTCATCCAACTGGCCGGCACCGCGCCGAACAGGAAGGGCAGGATAAAAAAAGCGGCGAACGGGGCCATGCCGAGGGTCACGCCGCGAGTAATCCACTTCATCTGCTGGCGCAGCAGCGGTGTCTGCGCTCGACGATAAGCCTGGTACAGCACGGCCGTCCCGCCCAGGAACCACGCCGCCAGATGAGCGTAGGCGATGCGATCCAGCCACCAGCTTACGGTTTGCACCGACACGCCGATTTCCAGCACGCGGGATACGGCCCCTAGATGGACCAGCAGCAACACCGCCGCCGGGGCGTAGATCAGCGGGAGCAGGAACGAGCGGCGCTTCAGCCAATCCCGCGGCTCTGGAAACGCCAGGGCAAAATGGAGAAACAGGGCCGGCTGCAGGAGGGTGGCCACCACGTTCGACCAGTAAATGGTCCAGTCCAAACCGTCCAGCTTGCCGGTGTAGCGGTAGAAATACAGGACAAAGGAGGCCAGGCAGAACAGATAAAAGTGGAGCGCTCGCGCGGCCTGTCCCCGCCGCAGCACGACATACAGCCCGATGCTCAAATACAGAAGCGCGACCAACTGCAAATAGCGCTGAATGGAACTGCTCCTCTGCCGAGGCTGTGGAATGACAGAGGCGACGACGGGGCGCCCGCTGCGGCTCAGCTCATATTCCGCACTGCCCCAGTTGCCCAGCTGGTAGAGCAGCCTTGTAACGCGGGTGGCCCGGGGAATGGGGGTGCTATTGATGCTGCGCAGTAAATCGCCTTCCTGAATTCCGGCCCGCGCTGCCGGCCCGCCGGGCTCCACGTACCGGGCAACGACACCTGCCGCGCTGTCCTGCCAGGTCGCCCCGTCATGGGGAGGGTGGAATTTGCGCTGCTGGTCGAGGTTGATCCAGGCCAACACGCCCAGGGCGATCGTGAGCAACCCCACGAGTATGGACGTGAACCGTAGCCGGAATTCCCCTATCAAGGCTTCCTCACCAAGCTTCCTTCTTTCCTCTCCATTGGCTTCCCCACTGGGCTCAGGCCCCTGGGGCCATCTCCACCGTAACCGGTATCCAGGTAGCCGACATCAAGCTGGCCGGAACCAAGGTGGATAGACACTTCAACTCTCTCACCATAGCAACTCTGTTTCCAATAACCAACGTCCTTTCCAGAATACAATTGATTGAGTATCAACTACTTGCATTTTAGCGTAAGCAGGCCCTGACTAAAATACCAAATATAGTATAATGCATATGATTTTCCACATAGCCCTGCCTGTTTCTTGTACCTGCTTCATATCACAATGGGATCGGGCTAGCTAGTCCGTGTTGAGGCGAGGCGCTGGGTTTCGGGGACAGCCAACGCAGCCAACCCGCAAGTGGCGTCTAGCTGAAGGGAGGATTACTGATCAGAAGATGAAGCTAAAGCCGCCGCGGAAGCTGCGGTAGTTCTGGACCAGCAGGAGGCGTTCCCCATCGGCGGTAATGATGGGCACGTAGCCTTGAGCGAGCAGGTTGCGGAAATCGGCCAACGCCTCCACGCGGCCGGGTAGAACAACCAAAAAAGAAGGCAGCGGCTGTCGCACCAGGATGTTCAAGTGGGGCTCGGCATACCCCAGGCTTTCGTCGTAAAAGTCGCCGGGAGTCACCGAGGGGCCCAAAACCCACTTATACCCGGCCAGGACCCGTGTTCGGGTCGCCGGGACATCGGCCTTCAGCTTGATGGCAAGCGCATGCCGGCGTTGCATTCTCAGAATGCTGCGCAACTCCTCCGGGTCTTGCGTGTGCAGGAACATGCGCTCCGGCGCCAGCACGCCGACGTAGCTGTAGGCGAAAGTGCTTTGCAGTCGCTCGGAGAAGGTTTGCCGCACCGAGGCGCGCACGCCGCTGGTGTGATAATTGCCGCTGTTGAAGGAATACTGCTGGGTGAACACATCCGGAAACAAATCGGTCCAGAAGGGCTCGCCATTGATGACCGCGTTCAAGGTCAGATCGCTGATTTCGTCCCGGTAGGCGCCGACTTCCGCCGCTGTGCGGGCACCCAGCTTTCGTTGGAAGCTGGCTTCTATGTGCCGGCTGCGTTGCACCGTAGGAGAGCCATTGCGCACCGACAAACGCGGGAACACGGCCAATTGCGAGGCCACTTGGCGCAACGGATCTGCGCCTGGACGGTGCGCCCGGGGCGTCGCTTCGGTGTAGTAGATCTGAAACGAGGAAGACTCGCTGGACTGGTAAATCACTCGCCCGTGAGGGCTAAACGTGTTCAGCCGGTCCAGGAAACGGACCGAGTCATAGAGGAAGCCATACTCGACGCGCAGGCTGTCAGTAAACTGAAACCGATCGCTGGCAGCCAGCGTCATGCTCTGTAAATTCTCCCCGTTTCCGAGTCCCGAAAACGCGGCGGGCAGGAAAATTTGGCGCAGCGTCAGGGAGACTTCGGGGGTCGAGCCGCTGGGCAACTCCCGCCGCAACACGCCGCGGAAAGCAGCCGCCGGCGTGTGCCGCTCAAAGCCCAGGTTGCCGCTCAACAACACACTGGTATTCTGGAACGGGTTGTTGGCAACGGCAAACGAGGTGTTGAAGTCGGCCTCGCTGCCGGCGATCGAGGAGCGCCCCATGCCTCCGCTGAACTGCAGCAGCGTTCGGTTCTCGGCGAGGTCGCGCAAGGTGGGCAACCTGTCGCCGTTCTGCTCGGGCAGGTAGCGCAGCACTGGCCGGAAGACACCCGAACTGCGCAACACCCAGGCCCAGTCCTCGTCACTGTCCGGGCGGCTGCTGCGGCCCCGCAAAATGTCGACGGTTTCCAGCAATGAGGCTAAGTTGACCGAAAGGAAGGAGCGGACGCCGGGTTGGATCTGGATCTTCTGTTTCAGGAAAGGCAGGAAGCTGGTCAACGTGACGCGGAGGGAATACAGCCCAGGCTTGAGCCGTTCCAGCAGGAACGCTCCCTTCTCGTTGGTGTAGGAGTGCTGGAGGATGCGGCCGTCTCCGCTGATGAGGGCGATGGCGGCTCCCATCTGCGGGATGCCCCGGCGGTTCGTGACCACTCCGGCGAGCGTTCCCAAAGGCGAGATCCCGCGGGGGGTGGCCCACAGAGAAGATAGGCAAAATGCCGCGAGCAGCCATACTCCCAATGCGGCAATGAGTTTGCCTCTTCTATCCCTGTCCAATCTGGCCCTGTCCAATCTGGCCCTGCCCAATCTGGCCTCCTCGTGCAACTCGGTCTGTTCCCAGGCCGAGAAAGGTACCGCTGCCACTATTGTATCGTAAACGTCGCGGTAGGGGTGATGGATTGCTTTTTGATCCGATCCGTCACTTTTACCTGCAACTTGTACTGGCCCGGTTCCAGGCTCTCCAGCGGGAGCAACTTCTCCACCGTTATCTGCCGGAAGGCGCCCTTGATCTGATCGCTGTTCTCGGTGAGCTGGAACACGGTCTGGCCATTCTTCTGCAAAGCGTACTCGACGGTGGCCGAAGGCTTGCGAGTCTTCTCGTCGGTGGCCAGATTGTAGACTTGGAGGTAGATGCCCAAGCGCTGGTTGCGGCTAAACTTTTCCCCGACGCTGGGCCGCACTTTCGTAGAACCAATGACAAACTGTCCCTTGCCGATCTGCCTGGTGGAAACCCTTTCCAGCCGATCGGCCAGAATCAGGCTGGAGGCGGCCAGCGAATCGTCATAGTAGCGGGGCACGCGCAGGGCCATCCGGCTAGTTCCCATGTTGCCGCTATGAATGTCCTTCAGCACCAGGTCCAGCCGGTACAAGCCGGACCGCAACGGCATCCCCTGCCAGTAGACGCGCTTCTGGTTTAGATACAGCTCCAACTGCTCGGCCGGCACATCTACTTGTATGACATCCTCAAAGGTTTGTACGACGCGCCCGGTCAGCGTGGTGACCCGCCCGAAGACGTTCACCAGCCCCCGCTCGATCCCCTCAATGTTCTCGAAGGTTATGTCCTTGACATTGACCTGCACGGTCAGCGCCGCCAGCACCGTGCTGGAGGTAATCCGAACGAAATCGGTGCGAACCTCGAAAGGGAACAGGTTGTAGCTGATCCTGGTCCTGACCACATCCTCCAGGTCCCGAAACTTGACCGGCGGAGGTCTCTGCAACTTGACGAACTGGTCCATGCGCTCGAACTTGCTTTTGCTGGGGCTGTAGGGCCTCATGGACGCGCCCTGGCCGATTTGTTGGTGTTCGATGCCCAAAACGCGATCGACCTTGCTGGCCATGCCCATCGCCTCCAGATGGGTCAGCCCGGCGCCAGGTATATTTATAAGCGCGTCCTTCTCCGAGGGATCCATCGCCATGCGGAACTCCCCGGTCAAGGTCTTATCCACAAACTCGATCTCTATGTTGGTGCCGATGTCCTCGAGGTAGCGATACCGCCATCTCTCGAACGGGTAGGTCTGGGTAAAGCCTCCGCCTTCGTCCATAGGCCTTTGGTACATGCCGCCCCCGACGTTCTCTTCTCTTTCGTCGGGCGGGCCGAAGGTGATATAGATGCGGCCGCGGTCGCTTCTCCAGCCCGCAAATCCCGAGCCGAAGTATTGATTGGCATACGCAATACGCCGGTACACCTCTTCTTTGTACTCGTTCTCTACGCTGTCCGGCGTCGGATCACGGCGCAGCCAGAACTGCTCGATAAACTGCTCCCGTTCTTCCGCGTTCTGAAGGCGCTTGAAAGTTTTCCGCTCCTCTTCGGTGATGATATAGGCGACGTCCTCTTTGAGCCACCTTTGAAAGGGCCGATTTAGCTCCTTTTCCAGGGAACGCCGCCGGCGCTCGCGCTCTTTCTTGCTGAGCCGTGGCCGGCCGTCCTTGTCCTTGCCTTTGGCCACCACGGGCCCGGCCAGTAAAAAGAGGAAAACGGCAAACAATAGGAGGGGGACCCAAGCCTTGAGCTTCATAGCAAACCTCGCCTTCGGCAACACACCACCGACACTACAACACCCTCAATTCTAAGAGCCTTGCTTCCCGTTCGTCAAGCAATCTGTCGCTGTCAAAGAGTCTTTCGCTCCTGGGCCGCCTCCGGTTGAGGAAGTGGCCCGGAAGTGTCTGGCAGGCGGCATTCAATACTGCCCTGGCAACACTGCCTGGCTTGGCTCGGTGGGCCCTCGGCCAATGCGATAGTTGACCGCTCCGGCAGACCTGCTGAGGTGCTTGGGCTTAGTGTCTTGTGAGTACCCGCCATCCAGGACACCATTCGGATTCTTGGCAACCTTGCCCGGCTCTGATCGTCTAATCTAAAAAGGACTACTGGAACCTTGGGTGGGGTTTTGCGTATTATCGAATTGGGACCTTAGGATCGCCAGCGGCTCGTCCGGCGCAAAGAGGCAACAAGGGGACCGTGTGGATTTGGGCCTCGTGCGGCAGTGACGGGAGGGCGCCTTGTGACTAAGCGGAAAAAGATCGCGTTAACGGCCGGGGCTGCGTTGCTGGTGGCCATCCTCGTCGTCGTCGGCATTAAAATCAGCCGCAGGGGGGTGGTGACCGTACAGACTGGCAGAGTCGTCCGCCAGGACCTGGTCTCCGTGGTGACCGCCTCCGGCGAGATCAAGCCGCTGAACTACGTCAACATTAACGCTACCGCCTTCGGCCGGATTACCGAAATTCTGGTCCGGGAGGGAGATGCGGTCCAAAAGGGCCAGTTGCTGGCGCGTCTGGAATCGGTCCAACCCTCAGCCGACGTCGAGGCCCAGCGGGCTTCGCTGCGGGCTTCTGAGGCGGATGCCGCCGCTGCCGGAGCTTCTGTCGGCTCAGCGAAGGCCGCCCAGCGCACGGCGGAGGCCGACCTGTCGCGGAGCCAGGCCGAACTGGAGAAGGCCCGGTTGGAGTTCCAACGCGCCGAGGCGTTGTTCGGCGACCAGCTGATCAGCAAGGCGCAATTTGATGCGGCCCGCGCGGCCTATGAGGTGGCGCTGGCGGTTGTGGCCCAGACGGAAGCCCGCGTGGCGCAGACTCGTGCCCTGGTGGAGCAGGCCCGATCACAGCAGCAGACGGCGCGGACTCGCATCGGGCAGTCCCGGGCAGGCCTGACGCGCGCCTCCGACGTCCTACACCAATACAGCTTTTACGCCCCTTTGGATGGGGTGGTGACCGACCTGCCTGTGCACGTTGGTGAGAGTGTCGTCAGGGGCATCCAGAACTCGCCGGGGAGCCTGCTGATGACCATCGCCGACCTGTCCGTGATCACCGCCGAGGTGAAGGTGGATGAGACCGACATCGTCAACGTGCGCCTGAGTCAGTCCGGCGAGGTCTCCGTGGATGCCTTCCCCAACCAGACCTTCCAGGGGAAAGTGACCGAGATTGGTACCACCGCCATCATCCGTTCCACAGGCTTGGCCGCCGCCCAGTCCAATGTTGCCAGCCAGGAAGCCAAGGACTTTAAGGTGGTGGTGACCCTGGAGTCGCCTCCCGACAACCTACGCCCGGGGCTCTCCACCACGGCGAGAATCCTGACGGCGAGCAAGAAGGACGTCCTGGCGATTCCCATCCAGGCGCTCACCATCCGCCAGAAGTCAGACCTGGAAGAAGATGAGGAAGAGGACTCGAAGGCCGGGGCCGCCCTGGCCGCCGGTCCCGAGGCCCGGCGGAGAGAGAAAGACGGAAAGAAGGAGATTCAGGGTGTGTTTGTGGCGCGCGACAAACGAGTGGAGTTTGTGCCGGTCGCGACTGGCATCATCGGCACAACCGACATTGAGGTCACTAGCGGCCTAAGCGACGGCGAGGAAATCGTCACCGGCAGCTACAAGGTGTTGCGCACCATCCGCAGCCATGCCAGGGTCCGGGTGGACAACAAAGCGCCCAAAAAGGAAGAATAACCCTAGGACCCACAGGAACGGGTCGCCGCATTGCTAGCCACCGAAGCGCTAGCCACCGAAGCAACGGAGCAAGCGAGGAATGGCGTCTTCTAGAGCGGAACTAGACTCCGCTGGCCAGCAGCCCAACCCACCCCCCGACGGCGTATTGATCAAAACCGAGGATTTGTGCAAGACCTACCTGATGGGCTCGGTCGAAATCCAGGCGCTCTGGGCCGTGACCTTGGAAATCCAGCGCAACGAATACGTGGCGGTCATGGGGCCCTCCGGTTCGGGCAAATCCACCCTGATGAACCTGATCGGGTGCCTGGATACTGCTACCGGCGGCCGCTACTGGCTCAACGGGCGGCTGGTCAGCGACCTGAGTGACGACGAGCTGGCCTACATCCGCAACAAGGAAATCGGCTTCGTCTTCCAAACCTTCAACCTGCTGGGGCGAGCCTCGGCGCTGCACAATGTGGAGCTGCCCCTGATTTACAACGGGACGCCGGCTCAGGAACGGCTGCTCCGCTCCCAGGAGACTCTGCGGCTGGTGGACCTGGAAGCCCGCATGCACCACAGGCCCAGCGAGCTGTCGGGCGGCGAACGTCAGCGAGTAGCCATTGCCCGGGCCCTGGTCAACCATCCCTCGATCCTGCTGGCCGACGAGCCTACCGGCAACCTGGACTCGGCCACTAGCCGGGAAATCATGGAACTGTTCAACCGTCTGCATGCCCAGGGAAACACCATTGTGTTGGTGACGCACGAGCACGACATCGGCGCCTTCGCGCATCGTGTCATTCACATTCGAGACGGCAGAGTCGCCAGCGACGAGCGAACCAGATAGTTTCTCGCGCAGCCACCCGCCCCCCTACATTGTGCTGGCGTTGTTCTGGAGCCCGCACTGGTTTACTATTACGCGCGCCATGGCCCAGCCCGGGGACTTCGCCTACCAGGTCAAGCAGTCGACCGAAATTGTGCGGCTGGTCGGCGAGCACGTGCGGCTGAAGCGGAGCGGCGGGGCGCGCTATATGGGCCTGTGCCCCTTCCATCAGGAGAAGACCCCCTCATTTTCCGTCCACGGCGGGCTGCAGTTTTACCACTGCTTCGGCTGCGGCGCTTCCGGTGACGTTTTTAAATTCGTCATGGAGACGGAACGGCTCACCTTCCCGGAAGCCGTGCGCCAGCTGGCCGAGCGGGCTGGCATCCCGCTTCCCCGCGCTCGGGGCCCGGAGGCCGACGCCGAAGCGCGCCTGCGGGCTGCGCTGCTGGAGATGCACGAGACAGCGGCTGCCTTCTTCCAGCAGCGGCTCCACTCGGCTGAAGGGGCAGCCGTCCGGCAATACCTGGAGCGGCGCGGGGTGTCCCCCGAGATGGCGGCCGAGTTCCGCCTGGGTTATGCGCCCGCTTCCGGCAGCGCTTTGCTCCGCCAGCTTGGTCCGAGCTATGGCACGGAGGTGCTGGAGGCCAGCGGGCTGGTTCTCAAGCGCGACTCTGGCGGCCACTTCGACCGTTTTCGCGGCCGCCTCATGTTTCCTATCGGCAACGAAGCCGGCAAGGTGATCGCATTCGGTGGCCGCGCGCTGCGCAAGGAAGATCAACCGAAGTATCTGAATTCTTCGGAAACCCTTATCTATCGCAAGAGTCGCGTGCTGTTCAACTTCCAGCGCGCCCGGGAAGGGATGCGCCGCCAGGAGCTGGTGGTGCTGGTGGAGGGGTACATGGACGCTCTTGCCGTCTTCTCCGCCGGAGTTAGCAACGTGGTTGCCAGTTGCGGTACCAGCCTGACGCTGCTCCAGGTCAAGGCGCTGGCGCCGCTGGTCAAGACGGTAGTGGTCAATTACGACCCGGACACGGCTGGGGCGGCGGCCACCGAGCGGTCATTGTCCACGCTGCTGGAAGAGGGCCTGAAGGTCGCCGTCCTGGCGCTGCCCACCGGCCAGGACCCCGACCAGTTCATCCGTTCCCAGGGATCGGAAGCCTACCGCACGCAACTGGAGGCTGCTCCTTCTTTCTTCGCTTTTCTGGTGGAGCGGGCGCGTACGCTGTTTGATCTGGGCAGCGCCGAGGGACGGGCCGCCGCCGCACGTCATCTTCTGCAGTACATCAATAAATTGCCGGACTCCATGGAGCGAGCCGAGCTGGCCAAAGACCTGGCGGATCGGCTGGGTCTGGACCGGCAGGTGGTCGGCCGCGAGTTGTCTGCCGCTGCCGCCGATCGGCGTCCCTGGACCGCAGTTGCGGCACCCAATGTTTCCCAGTACGAGAAGGAATTGCTGCGAGTGGTTCTGGAGAACCCGGCGGCGCGGTCAAGCCTGCTGCAGGCTTTATCCGAGGCCGACCTGTGGGCCGATTGGGTCACCCGGCCCATCTTTGCCGCCCTCTTGGCCCTGGACTTGCCCTCGGGAGAAGCTTTGGATGTGACAGCCCTGTTCGACCGGCTGGAGCCGCCGGATCGCGCGCGTCTGGCCGGGATCGTCCATCAGGAGGCAGTGGAACTGATCGCGCCGGACAAGGCGCAGCAGTATGTTGAGGAACTTCGCCGGTTAGGTCAATTGCGGCGGGTCCGGGAGCAGAAGCGTCGACAGCTGGCAACTCCTGGGTCCCCGTGCAGTGCGGAGGAGGCGCGGGCTCAAGCCCAAATTGCGTTGGAAATCAGCCAGATTGATGCCGAATTGAATGCTCCTCACCACTTGCTCCGCCAAGGCTAAGCCTGGTTGGGCTAAACCTGGTTGGGCTAAGCTTGGGCCCAACAGGCTGGCGCGTCCCTCCTGAAGCGCCCGCCAGAGCACGATGTTTCCCCGAATCTGTTGACAAAATGGTTCCTTTGTAATTATTATAGGGGATTCCCTCCTTTTTGAAACTCTGTTGGGGGTTAAGTCGTCTAATCTAAAGGGCGGAAGTGTGTCTGTGTCGGCCCACCCCTGGCCGGCGGCGTTCTGGGGAGGAGTTGGCAGGTTTGGCCATCGAAGACAAATTCGACCACATTAAACAGTTGCTTCACATAGGCGGGAAGCAGAAGGGCTATCTGCTCTACGACGACAACGGCGAGGCGCCCCCCCCGGAGTCCCCCACGGCGTTGGACGACGTAGAGGGCCTGCTGACCACCTTTGGCGGCGGCGGCATGGAGGTTGTTGAAGTCGGGACCAAGCTGGGCGAGGACAAGCTGGATTTCGACAGGAATCTGGACGAAGCCGGCGAGGAACTCGAGCTGGACCTGACGCCCGGCTCGCTGGACAAAACCAACGATCCAGTTCGCATGTACCTGCGGGAGATGGGCACGGTGCCCCTGCTGACCCGGGAGGGCGAGGTCGAGATCGCCAAACGGATCGAACGCGGCCAGAACAACGTCCTGAAAGCCATGTCCCGCTGCCCGATCGTCATCCGGGAAGTCCAGAAGCTGGGAGAGGAGTTGAAGTCGGGGGCTAGGTCCATCAAAGGAGTCGTGGTCTTCAATGACGACGAACTCACCGACGAGCGGATCCAGGAGAGGCTGGAAGAGGTCGTCGGGACCGTGGACG
>JAKZXP010000247.1:0-6296 GCA_047514915.1 Terriglobia bacterium | reverse complement strand
ATACGACATAGCAGCAGTTAGACCCAATACATGGCCACGGGGCCGTCCAAACGCTTGCGCACCTGGCCGGCGTCCTCCATCAGGTCCAGGTGGCCGAAGACTTCCGAGATGGCCAGGAACATCGAAGAAGTGTGCGCCTGTGGGAACAGACAGGCGGATAGCTCAAAAACCGTTTGTTGCTTATGCCGCAGACATTCGAGGAGACGGCCCTTGCGCTTTTCATGGTGACGGACCAGTTGATCGTGCCATTCCGGGTAGTTCGTCACTGGCTCTCCGTGCCCGGTGTAGATAACAGCCGGACTCAGTTGGCGGATTCGCTGGAGGCTCTCCAGATACGCCCCCAAAGCAGGGAAACGCAGCCGGGGCGAGGTCCGGTCCAGGCTGAGCATGGGATTGGGAGTGATGTTCCGTAACACGGTGTCGGAAGAGAGCAGAACGCGCTGGGACGGCTCAAAGAAACAAAAGCTGCCCGGTGTGTGCCCGGGGCTGGACACTGGCTGAAATGCCGCCGAGCCGCATGGTAAGGAGCCCAGTTGCTCAATAGGCTGATACTTCTCCAGCGGCTCGGCCAGGCCACGCAGCGCCGTGATTCTCTCCCACATGACGCGCTGCGCCGACTCTGGTGTGCCGGCCTGCTCCAGCATGGAGCGGTAGAAGTCGCCCAACCGTTCCTGATGGTGGCTGAAATACAAGCTGTCCCGGGGACTTGCATAGATGGGCGCGCCTGAGCGGCCGGCCACCGCCCGGGCCAGTCCGTAGTGATCCACGTGCCCGTGGGTCACCACGACCTTCTTCAACTGCTCCAGGCGCAAGCCAGTCTCGCTCAGCAGCTTCTCCAGCAAGTCCAGGGTTTCCTGCATTCCGGGACCGGTATCCACCAGCACTGCTTCCGGCTCGGTCACCAGGTACACGTTCACCGGGCCCACCGGAAATGGAGTGGGCAGCTCCAGCCGATACAGCGGCAGGTCCAGCAGTCGTTCGATCATGTTTCGCCGTAAAGTGATTCCACCGCGTCGCGATATTGCTGGACCACCACTCGGCGGCGGACTTTCATCGTCGGCGTCAGTTCCCCGGACTCGATCGAGAAATCGCGCTCCAGCACGACAAAACGCTTGATCTGCTCAAAGCGAGCTAGCTCGGCGTTTACAGCGTCCACTTCCCGTTGCAGCAGCGCGTGCACCTGCTCGTGGCGCGCCAGCTCGCCGGGGGAGCTGCAAGGCAGGCCGCGCTGCCGGGCGAATTCCGCCAGCCTGTCGAAGTTGGGCACCAGCAGGGCGACCACGTACGGGCGCCGGTCGCCCACCAGCACCGCGTTGAGCAGATAAGGACAAGCCCGCATCCGGTTCTCGATGGGCTGAGGCGCGACGTACTTGCCACCTGCGGTTTTGAACAGGTCCTTCTTGCGGTCGGTGATGCGCAGGTCGCCCTCGGAGGTGAGCTCACCAATATCGCCGGTGTGAAACCATCCGTCCTTCAGGACCTGCGCGGTTTCCTCCGGCTGGTTATAGTAGCCCTTCATCACGTTCGGCCCCCGCACCAGAATTTCGCCGTCCTCGGCGATCCGCACCTCAACCCCAGCTAGGGGCCTGCCCACTGTTCCTGGGCGGTTCCGCCCGGGAACATTGGTGGCCACCACCGGTGAGGTTTCTGTCAGGCCGTAGCCCTCGCAGACCGTCACGCCGGCACCATTGAAGAATTCCGACAGTGCTGGCGACAGCGGAGCGCTGCCGGAGAGAAAGAAACGGATGCGGCCGCCGAGCCGGGCACGCAAGCGACCGAACACCAGCCGCTCAGCCAAAGCGTGGCGCAGCGACAGGCCGGTGGGTAACTGCTGGTCGGCCACGCGGCGGCGCAGGGCCTGCTGCCCGACACCCACGGCCCACCGGAACAGCCAGCGCCGTGGCGCTGGCGCCTGGCGCACGGCATCCATCACACGGCCGTGCATCTTCTCAAAAAAGCGTGGAACGGCGGCCAGCACCGTCGGGCGCACCTCCAGCAAGTTCTGGGACACTGCCTCGATGCTTTCCGCGTAGGCAATGGGCACATCGTTGTACAGGTAGGTGTAATCCACCGTCCGTTCATAAATGTGGGCCAGCGGCAGGAACGACAGGGCCAAGTCGTCGGGCTGAAACAGGTTCGCCGAAGCCAGCACGTTGGAGACGATATTGGCGTGGGTGAGCATCACTCCCTTGGGTGTGCCGGTGGTACCGGAGGTGTAGATGATGCTGGCAAGGTCTTCCGGGCGCACCGCTCGAGCCGTCTGCGCGAATCGCGCCCCTTCCGCCGAAGCCAGCGCCGCGTCCCCGACCAGATCTCGCCAGGCCAGCTGGCGTTTCTCGTCGGCATCGTCCGAAAATGGGCGGAAGGGGGCGGCGCTGACGGGCACCCCTTCCATCGCGACGGCCCAACGCAGCCGCGGCAGCCGGTCCCAAACACTGCAAATCTTTTCCAGCTGGGCTTTGTTGGAGACCACGATGCCGCAGGCGCCCGAATCCTGAAGGATGTACTCGCAAGAGTGCGCCGGCAGGGTGGGATAAAGCGGGACCGTGACGCCGCCGCGGCGCAGGATGCCAAAATCGGCCACCGCCCATTCCGGCCGGTTGTCCGACAGCAACGCCACACGGTCGCCAGACACGACACCCAGCCGTTCCAGTCCTCGGGCCAGCCACACCACCTGGCGGAACATTTCGCGCGCCTGGATCGAGACCCAGGCGCCCGCACGTTTGTGCCGCAGCGCCTCGCGATATTCGCGTCCGGCGATCAGCAAGATGATGTCGTTGAGTGTCCGCAAGGCAGAGGTAGACGTTTCGGCTGCCATCCAGGGCCTTTTACTCTAGCAACGAAGGGCGGATGTGCGCAATGAATCCGTGTTCATGCTCGCTCAGGCGGTGCTGGTTCTTTCTTTTTTGGGAATGCCGCGGAGCAATTCCAGGATCTGACCGCGCAGTTCATCACGGGTGCGTCGGAAAGCCTGCCGCACCTGTTCGGGTGATCCCGTGCTGGCGGCCGGGTCGTCCACTGGCCAGTGCAGCCGGCGCACGTTGCCCGGAAACACGGGGCACTCACGCGCGGCATTGTCGCAGACGGTTATGGCCAGATCTGGATCGGCCGGCACCTCGGCCAGTCCTTTGGAGCGCTGGGCGGAAATGTCCCGGCCCAACTCGGCCATCACGGCGACCGCGTGCGGATTCAAGCCCACGGGTCGCGTCCCGGCGCTGTAGACCTGCAAGTCGGCTGGCCCGAGCATCCGTAGAAGTTCCTCGGCCATCTGGCTGCGGGCTGAATTGCCAGTGCAAAGAAACAGAACCCTCATGTGGTGCAGCTCGCTTCTCCGCTGTCCAGTATATCTTTAGAGATCAAACTACAGGGGTCAACCTGAGGGGTCAACCTGCGGCCCGTGGCCTTGGCGGGATCACGCACTCCGAAGTTGCCGGGGATGACGCTCTGCGAGCGTCTGAACTTCAGCGCTCAGAGCGAGGGCTCTGGCAAGGTTCGTGGTGGAAAGGCGGTCCCTTCATCTGCGCTTCCGGCCGCTGGGTAGCAATCGGAGCACGCGGCCGTGATGCTCGGTTTGCTGGCGGAACCAGTAGAAGGTGAGGCCAATGCCAACCCAAATTGCTACCATCGCTATCGTAATCATTTTTACGTTCCTCCGGGGTCCAGGTCCTGTCCGGCTTCTCCCGGCGTCCTGCTCGATGCGAGCCGCCGGGAACTGTCCTGGCCCTGTAAACTCAGATGCGCGCCAGACGAAGTGGGTTTCATGCGAGGGGAACAGTCGAGTTTGAAAAGTCTTGTAACTCCTGTTCCCTCTGAGACATCTCAGTGATCAGCCGGAAGAAGAGGGAAACGCGCATCACGACCCGGGTCGTCCGGTGCCCATCCGGGTCGCCATGCATATACAATGGTCGTTGAAGTTCTGGCTTCCAGAGCGAACGTGACCCGCATCCTCTCCGCCTTCGTATTATTCCTGCTGTCGAGCCTGCTGCCGGCCCAGGAGCTGCGGCTTCCCCTCCAGGAAGGCTCGCTGCGCTTCGCAGTCATCGGCGACGCTGGTACGGGCAAACGAGCTCAATATGAGGTGGCCGAGCAGCTAGCGCTGTTTCACCGAAAATCTTCTTTCGAGCTGGTTTTGATGCTCGGGGACAACCTGTACGGGAGAGAAGGTCCGCGCGATTATAAGAAGAAATTTGAACTGCCCTACAAGCCGCTTTTGGATGCCGATGTCAAGTTTTATGCTGCGCTGGGCAATCACGACAATCCCAAACAGCGTTTTTATTCTCTGTTCAACATGGACGGCAAACGGTTTTACGCATTTCGGCCCGCACCGCAAGTCCAGCTCTTTGCGCTCGACAGCACTCGCATGAACCGCGCTCAGCTGAGCTGGCTGGAAGAGGCGCTGCGCAGCTCCGACAGTCGGTGGAAAATCTGCTTCTTCCACCACCCGATTTATTCATCCGGGAAAAGGCACGGCTCCTCGATGAAACTGCGCCGAAAACTGGAACCGCTTTTTGTGAAGTACGGGGTCAATGTCGTCTTTGCCGGACACGATCATGTCTACGAGCGGCTCAAGCCCCAGAACGGCATTTATTACTTTGTTAGTGGAGCTGCCGGAAAATTGCGCAAGAGGAACGTCCGCAGGACCTACTGGACTGCCGCAGCATTCGACACGGACCGTCATTTCCTGCTGGTGGAAATCGCGGGCGACAAGCTGCATTTTCAGGCGGTTTCGAGGACCGGAGAAACCGTTGACTCTGGGGTCCTCGTGCACCCGGGTTCCGCGCCAGCTTCTGCTGAGGAGGTCGACGCGGCTGGCCAGCGGCCCGCCCAGTCGTTGGCTCTACCCGACGAACGCCATTTGAAGAACCTCCGCCAGCTCACCTTCGGCGGCCAGAACGCGGAAGCTTATTTTTCGCCCGACGGCAAACAGATCATTTTCCAGGCCACTCGCGACGGCCTGAAGTGCGACCAGATATTCATCATGGACGCCGACGGATCCGACGCGCGCATGGTCTCGACCGGCAAGGGGCGCGCCACCTGCGCCTACTTTCTGCCCGACGGCAAGCAATTCCTCTACGCCTCCACCCACGAGGCCAGCGCCGAGTGTCCCCCGCGGCCCGACCGCAGCCGTGGCTACGTCTGGCCGATCTATCCCGGCTACGACGCCGAGGCCACGGTGAGCTGGGACACTGGCAGGATCGTCTGGACGGCGCTGCGCGAGGGCGACCTGAACATGTACTCGATGGACTTGGCCGGGAAGCAGGTGAAGCGCCTGACGCACAAGCCGGGCTACGATGGGGGCGCCTTCTATTCGCCTGACGGAACCAGGCTCGTCTGGCGAGCCCACCACCCGGCCGGTACCTCCGCCCTGGCCGACTACCGCAGCCTGCTGGACCGGAACCTCACCGCTCCCATGAAGATGGAATTGTTCGTGGCCGATGCCGACGGCCTGAACCCGCACCAAATCACTTCATTCGGCTGCGCCAGCTTTGCCCCGTTCTTCACGCCCGACGGCCGCAACATCATCTTCTCCTCCAACAAGAACCGCTGCGACAGCCGGTTTTTCGAGCTGTTTCTGGTGAACACGGATGGCAGCGGGCTGGAGCAGGTGACCCACTCAGGCGGCTTCAATTCCTTCCCGGTGTTTTCCCCCGATGGCAAGAAGCTGCTGTTTGTGTCAGACCGCAACGCCCGCGAGCGTTACGAATTCAACATTTTTATTGCCGATTGGCAGCCCTAGCATTCTTCCCCCGCGGCGGCGAAAAAATGTCTGTCCACAGGCCTTGCCGATTTCGCTGGTCCGGGGGTTTGGCTCTGCGCAATCTTCGCAATCTGGCGCCGATGAGCCCCTGTTTGATTTTCTTCGCTTCCGACCTGCTTGGTTTTCTTCGCTTCCAGGACGTTACTGGCGGAACAACAGCCAGCCGAAGACTTGTGGGACGTGGAAATTCGGTTTCGAGGTGTAGGTGGGCTTCCAGGCGATTGAGCGGCGCGGCGGGCCGTGCTCGATGCGGAAGAAATTCAACCGCCACCGTGTTCCATCCGTAGGCGGGGAAACTTCGAAAGCCTTCAAGGGGATGGTCAGCTCCGCCCACCAGGTGTGCTTGGCCGAGTCAATGCGCGCTACGCTGCGAACTCCGGAGTTCCAGGTGGCATCGTAGTTGTTGGTTTCGCGGTCAACGTGCACGTCGACCCACTCCCCCACCGGGCTCACTTGGAATGTCTTGTAGCGAAGCAGGTCGCGGGGATTGGGTGCGATGAGGGCCAGGGCTACGTCGGAGGTGGTCGACAGTTGCTCG
>JAKZXP010000246.1:0-3015 GCA_047514915.1 Terriglobia bacterium | reverse complement strand
GCACCAGCACACCTCGTTTGGTGGCCGCCTCCAGGTCCACATTGTCCACGCCCACGCCGGCTCGTCCCACTACCCGCAGGGCTGGCGCCCGTTCCAATACTTCGGTTGTAACCTGGACGCCCCCGCGCAAGATGAGAGCGTCGGCATCCTTCAGCGCCCGCGGCAGCTCCTCGGGGCTGGGAGTTTCTACGACCTTCCAGCGCTCCGATTTCAGCAACTCGATTCCGCGACGGGAAATCTTCTCGGCGACGACGACCTTCATGCGGTTTTCTCGGCCTCGCGCAAGTAAATTTCTTGGGCGGCGCGCACCCCTGCTCCCAGCGACACCGGCACGTGCAGCGTCTGGAGCGCGATCTCCAGGGAGGCCAGCAAGCCCAGCGTTTCGGAAAGATCGACGTAGCCCAGGTGAGCGATGCGAAAGATGCGGCCTTTGAGACTGCCTTGTCCGTTGGCTAGCGCCAGGCCGAATTGCGACCGCACTTGCTGAAGGATGGCGCCCGAGTCCAGGCCTTCGGGCGCGCAGACGGCCGTGATGGCGTCCGAAGGAGAGTGCGGCGCAAACAACTTCAGGCCGAGCGCTCTTACCGCCGCCCGGGTGGCTTCGGCCAGCAAGTGCGCGTTGGCGATCAGGCGCTCGCGGCCCAGCTCGCGCACGTAACGCAACACTTCCGCCAGACCCAGCACCAGAGCGGTGGCCGGGGTGAAGGCGGCCTCGCCGTTCTGCGCAGCGCTGTGTTCCTTGCGGAAGTCAAAGTAGTAGCGCGGGAGCCGGGCAGTCTCCATGCGTCGCCAGGCGCGCTCGCTGACGCTGGCAAAGGCCAGCCCGGGTGGAATCATCAGTGCCTTCTGCGAACCGCTGATCACCACGTCCAGGCCCCAGTCGTCGACGTCGAGCGCAGTGGTGCCCAGGCCGGTGACGGCGTCCACCACCATCAGGGGGTCGCCCGGGGCCGCATGGGCCGACTCGGCGATGCCGCGCACATCCTGGCGGACCCCAGTGGAGCTTTCCGTGGCCTGGATGAAGACGCCGCGGAATTCACCGGCGCGCATCTTCTCGGCCACCGCGGCTGCCGGCACCGCCTGGCCGTAGGGCGCGGCCACGCATTCCACTTCCAGACCGAAGGCATTCGCCATCTCCACCCAGCGCTCACCGAACTTGCCCGAGGTAGCGACCAGGACGCGCTCGCCGGCGGAGAACAGGTTGGAAATGGCTGCCTCCATGGCGCCGGTCCCGGAACTGGTGAACAGGATCACCTGGTTCTCGGTCCCGTAGAAATACTTCAAGTCCTCCAGGACGTTGCGGAAAATGCGGCGGAATTCGTCGCTGCGGTGGTGCAGATCGGCTGCCGCCAGCGCCTGCCGGGCCTCCGGCAAGAGGGGTGTCGGCCCGGGAGTGAAAAGCCGTGGCTTACGAATCATGAGACTCACCTGAAGAACGCCAAGAGAAGAGCCGTAAACAAGTTAGAATAGCACACCGGTCGACACCATGACGGTTCAGGAGCGCATTCAGAAAGAGCTGGCTGACGCCATGCGTCGAAAGGACGAGCTGCGCCTGAGTGTCATGCGCATGATGAAAACCGCGATTCGGAACCGGGAGGTGGAGAAGCGCAAAACGCTGGACGAGGCAGAGTGCCAGCAGGTGTTCTCCACGTTGATCAAGCAGCGCCGGGATTCTATCGAGCTGTACCGAAAAGGCGGGCGCGAGGAGCTTGCCGAAAAGGAAGAAGCTGAAATCCGCATCCTGGAAGTGTACCTGCCCGCCCCGGTCAGCGAGTCGGAGGTGGAAGCAGCCATCGAGGCTGCGATTGCGGAAACCGGCGCGACCTCCGCGAAACAGGTGGGTGCGGTCATGAAAGCCGCGATGGTACGGCTGGCGGGCCGTCGGGCGGACGGCAAGCAGGTCAATGAGAAGGTGCGCGCCCGGCTGAAATAGGCCGTTCGCTGTCAGAATCCGGAGACAGCGACTACGGGATTGATACCATGAATGTAAAAGAGGGGGTAGGGCGCTTCAGGGCATTAGCAGCTTTCGTGGGAGCCCTATTCGGCCTTTGGTATGGAATGAGGCCAGAACATCAAGGGCCACGGCCAGACCTCGGCATGGTTCTTGTATTCATGGTTCTTTTCTATCTTGTTGCTTTCCTGTTAGGTTGGGTTATCCGAGGCTTCGATAAATCAAAGTAGCCCACTACCGATTCCTCCAAAATGAGTCACTACCCTTTCTTGCCACAACTTGACCCTCCCTCATGCCGATGGTAACGTGCGACGCTTGCGCCCGTGGCCACAGCCCGCGCGGCAGCCCCAAAGGAGCGTGCTATGGCTGAGAATCCCCAGGTGACACACCCACAGACGGCGGCGGCGGCCGCCTTCAAGCCCTATGTGTCGCCCCAGGAGTCACCTGCGGAGTTCACCGTCAAGGCGGTTCTCTTAGGCGCCTTCTTTGGGCTGGTTTTCGGGGCTGTCACGGTGTACCTGGCCTTGCGGGCGGGGCTGACGGTGAGCGCCTCGGTTCCCATCGCCGTGCTGGCCATCGCTCTGTTCAAGCGCCTGGGGCGGGCCACCATCCTGGAAAACAACATTGTGCAGACGGCGGGCTCCGCCGGCGAGTCCATCGCCGCCGGCGTCGTCTTTACCTTGCCGGCGCTGATTTTCCTGGGGTTCGCCGAATACTTCACGCCCTCGCGCATCTTCCTGGTCGCGCTGGTGGGCGGTTGCCTGGGCGTGCTGTTCATGATCCCGCTGCGGCGCTACCTGATCGTGAAAGAGCACGGCAACCTCACCTATCCGGAGGGAACGGCCTGCGCCGACGTGCTGGTGGCTGGCGAGCGCGGTGGCTCCTTTGCCGGCAGGGTCTTCTGGGGGCTGGGCATCGGAGCCGTCTACAAGTTCCTGATGGAGGGCTTGCAGTTGTGGAAAGACACGCCCATCTATCAGCCGCGCTGGTATCCGGGTGGCACGGTGGCTGGCAACATCACTCCGGAATACCTGGGGGTGGGCTACATCATTGGGCCGCGAATC
>JAKZXP010000245.1:0-4085 GCA_047514915.1 Terriglobia bacterium | reverse complement strand
CCGCTGGCCTGCTCCAGATTGACCGCCAACATCTTCTTGGAGAGCTGCTCCAGGCGCGCCAGCAGGCGGCTCGGGATCAGCTCGAGCGGGCCGGGGGAAACCCGCGACGGCGCGGTGGCCGGCTGGTCGGACTCGGCCGGGCTGGCGCGCTTGCGAGACAGGTCGGCTTCAAATGGCGACGGGGGGCGCCCCCGCCCGGGCGGGGGCGCGCCTCCAGGCGGAGCGCTTCCATGCGCACTTGGCTCACCCTCCATCCGAGTTAACAGCTCTTCCAGTGGGACCAGACGGCGGGCGTGCACCAGCTTCAGCAGGCCCAGTTCGGTGTGGAAGCGCGGGGTGGCGGAGCGCTGCACGTCGGCATACAGGTCCAGGCTCAGCTGCAGCAGCCGTGTCAAGTCCTCTTCGGTGAAGTTCTCGGCCAACGCGGCCAGTCGCTCACATTCCTGCTGCGGCGCTTCCACCAGTCCGCTGCCGGCACCGGCGGTTTTCAATACCAGCAGGTTTCGCAAATAACGGACCAGCGCGCGGCAAAAGTTGCGCAGGTCGTGGCCCTGGCGGACCAGGCGGTCCGCCAGCTCCAGCATCCGCTCGCTGGAGGCCTCTCGGACCGCACCCAACGCTTCGTCCAAAACCTCGGCCTCGACCACGCCCAGCAACTCGCGCACCGCCTTCCCGTCCAGCTCGCGGCCGCAGCAGGCAATGGCCTGGTCCAGCGCGGACAGCGCGTCGCGCAGGCTACCTTCGGCTGAACTGGTCAGTACGGCCAGTACCTCCTCGCTGGCTTGGATGCCTTCGTTGCGGCAAATCCGCTGCAACTCGGCCATTGTCTCGGCGAAGCCCAGGTTGTGAAAACGGAACGACTGGCAGCGGGAGACGATCGTCGGCGGGATGGCGTGAGCCACGGTGGTGCAGAAGATGAACAGGACGTTGCTCGGCGGCTCTTCCAAAGTTTTCAGCAGCGCGTTCCAGGCGTCGCGGGTGATCTGGTGCGCTTCGTCCACGATGTAGACCTTGTAGCGGTCCCGCGCCGGTGCGTAGCGCACGTTCTCGCGCAGCGCCCGGATCTCATCAATCCCGCGATTGGAGGCGGCGTCAATTTCGATGACGTCCACCGAGTTGCCAGCCGCGATTTCCAGGCATGAGGGGCATTCCCCGCACGGCTCCGGCGCCGGCCCCTTCGCGCAGTTGAGCGCCTTGGCCAGCAGCCTCGCCACCGTTGTCTTCCCGGTCCCGCGCTGGCCGGAGAAGATATAGCCGTGGGCGATCCGATTCTGCGCGATGGCGTTGCGCAGAGTCTGCTTGACGTGCTCCTGATCGACAACTTCAGCGAAGGTTTGCGGGCGGTACTTCCGCGCTATGACGGTGTACATGCTTGGTTGAGCGCTTCCCCAGCAGCTGCGATTGCGCCCTGGCTCTTAGAGGGAGCGATGTCGTTTTTCACGCAAGGCCACTCCGTAGGACTGTCCCAGAAATTGCGCCCCCTCGAAGACCTTGCCTTCCACGGCCACCCGCGCTCCCTTCGACGGGACGCCGCTACTGCTGATCACCCAGATGGTGCCCGTATCATCGGAGACCTCGTAGGCGCCGCGGCCAATGGCTCCGACACTGTTCTGGACCGTTCCCTCAATGCGAATCGTTTTCTTGGCCCAGCGAGACGGGTCCGCCAGGATGTCCTCGATCTTGACCTTCTGCGAGCATCCGCACAGCACCAGGCTCGTCAGCAAAAGAATTCCCGCCACTGCCCTGTCAGGTTTCATGTTGTGCCTCCACGCTTATGGCCTCCAGGACTATGGACGGACTGGGGCGGCAATGGGATTCGATTTGAAGAGACAGATGCAGGCAGTAGCCTGAACCCAGATCATCGGCCAATCTGAAGTGGAATGTCACCGGACGAAAGTGCCAGACTTCGGGTCCTCCGCGGCACAAGCCAGTGGCCGCTACCGTTGCTCCCTTCCGGGCCTGGCGGGGTTTGCGGTTGGCCTTGCACAGAGCCCGAAGCCTGGACAACTTCTGATGATAGCACGCGGGAGCGGGTGGCGCCACGGCTCGTCCCCGTTTGGTAGTGGGTCAGTTTCCGGAAAGCCGCCTATTCGCCCAACTGAAACCGGGATTGATAAACGCTAGCCCGTTAGTGGCGACCTATCCGGCATAGGTGGTGACAAGGCGGCAGGTCACTCCCGCGGGTTTTGTGCGGCGTGCGTGGCGCGGCCGGTGCGGGCGCGGGCCTCCAGTTTGGCCGCCTCGGCCTTGCGGTTCGTCTTTCGTAGCGGCACTGCTGGGCGTCCACGACTTCCTCTGCCAGAAAGCAAACCCTTTCGGTGGTGGCGATTTCCCTCCTGGCGTGTGCCGTTTCAGTTGCTTAACGCGGTCCCCCACCGCCGGTGGCTGATAGAACCATAGTCCCATCAATTTTTAGCCGGGCGATCTATTGCCCCCAACTGGGGTGGTGTTGAGAATAGGCTGCGAAGTTTGAATAAAGGAGTCAAAAAGAGCCGTGATGCTAGTTCAAATGAGGAATCCAGGTAGATCGCTGATCGCTCTCGGCGTGCTGGCGGCAATGGCAGTTCTGGGCGCAGGGCCCGTAGTCGCCGGCACGGTCCATGTGGCTGACGATACCTTCATCCGCCTCGGCGCGGGGACAAACTTCGGGAGAAACCAGAACCTCTTTGTCCGAAATGTCGGCCCAGGCGGTGTGCGCCATGCATTCATGCGCTTCGACCTCTCTACCTTGCCCCCGGGCCTACCCGTGCCCGTTAGCCGGGCGGTTATGACATTCTATGTGGACTCTGTTGCGGACGATGGCGATAATCCAGCTTCACGTCGTCCTGGGGCCTTGGGATGAGGACATCCTGACCGCATTGAACGCGCCCCCCCTCGGGCCGGTCTTTGCGACCGTGCCTCTCACCATGGCCGCGAATGATGAAAGGTTCGTGTCAGTCGATATTACTACTCAAGTGAACGACTGGCTGAGTGGCGCGACTCCTAACAACGGCATTGCTTTCCTGCCCGGGCTCGGCGTCGGCACCACCGACATCCGGGTGGATCTGGACAGCCAGGAGAACCGAAACGCTGGTCACCCACCTGAGCTGGAGATCTGGGTTTTCGGGGGGCCAGCAGGGCCAACCGGGCCAGCGGGACCAGCAGGAGCAACCGGGGCAACAGGACTGACAGGAGCAACCGGACTGACAGGAGCAACCGGGGCAGCGAGGCCAGCAGGAGCGACAGGGGCAATCGGACCGGCAGGAGCAATCGGGCCAGCGGGACCAGTAGGAGCGACAGGGACCGCAGGAGCGACAGGAGCAATCGGGCCGGCAGGAGCGACAGGAGCAATCGGGCCAGCCGGGCCAGGAGGAGCAACAGGAGCGACAGGGGCCGCAGGGCCGCCAGGACCAATCGGACCAGCAGGGCCGGCAGGAGCGACAGGAGCAATCGGGTCAGCAGGGCCGGCAGGGCCGGAGGGACCGCCAGTGCCTCAGGGTTCTTCGGGCGAGGGGCTAAAACCGACTGTGAGCGGAGTGGTGAATGGAGCCAGCTTCAAGAATCCAGCAACAGCGGGCCTAGTCGGGTCGATCTTCGGCACCAACCTTGCTTCATCCACATTGGTTGCCGACTCACTACCGCTGCCCACCTCGCTCGGAGGGACCAGCGTGCAAATCAATGGTGTTCCGGCCCCGCTGTTTTTCGTCTCCGGCACGCAGATCAACGCGCAGATCCCATTTGAGCTGATGACCGGAGCGGGTTCGGTCATGGTGCAGGTAAAGCGGGGCAGTGAAACGAGCGAGGCGCAGCCGGTTACAACCGCGGCTGTTTCACCGGGAATTTTTACGCTGAACCAGCAGGGCACCGGCGCCGGCGCGGTCCTTCACGCGGACAATTTCCAGCCGGTCAGCGAGAGCACCCCGGCACGGCCGGGCGAGTTCCTCCTGATCTTTTGCACTGGGCTGGGCATGGTGCAGCCCGAGGTTGAGTCCGGCCAGATTGCACCCGCCGCTGAGCCGCTGGCGCGAACCGTTAGCCTGCCGATGGTGAACATCGCCGGCATAGCCGCCGACGTATCCTTCTCCGGCCTGGCCCCGGGGTTTGTG
>JAKZXP010000244.1:0-2608 GCA_047514915.1 Terriglobia bacterium | reverse complement strand
GTGCACAATCGCACGCAGCTCCAGATAGACGACAGGCCGCGACTCTCGTCTATAATGGGGCCCCAACATTCCACGTGAGTAAGATATGGCATACGAGAATTTACGCGCGTTCATCCGCGCGCTCGAACAGGCCGGGGAGCTGAAGCGCATCGGGGTGGAAGTGGACCCGGTGCTGGAGATTGCCGAAATCACCGACCGCGTCAGCAAGCAAGGCGGGCCAGCCCTGCTGTTTGAAAACCCCAAGGGCTACCGGATCCCGGTGCTGATCAACGCCTTCGGCTCGGCCCGGCGCATGAACCTGGCGCTGGAGGTGAACTCGCTGGAGCAGGTGGCTGACCGCATCCGGCAGTACCTGGACTTCAAATCGCCCGCCGGCCTTCTGGAAAAGATCAAGATGCTGCCGAAGCTGGCGGAGATCGGCGCTTTCTTCCCCCGCACGGTGCGTAGCGGGCCCTGCAAGGATGTAGTAAAGCGCGACAACTTATCGGTGCTGGATTTTCCCGTCATCCAGTGCTGGCCGCAAGACGCCGGCCATTTCATCACCTTCCCGGTGGTGTTCTCCCGCAACCCGGAAACGGGCAAACGCAACGCCGGCTGCTACCGCATGCAGGTGTTTGACGAGCGCACCACCGCCATGCACTGGCAACTACACAAGCACGGCGCGGAGCATTTCCGGCGGGCGCAGGCAGTCCATGCCGGCGCAACGCCCGGCTCAGCGCCCGGCGCGACGCCCGCCGCCAAAATGGAAGTGGCGGCAGCCATCGGCAGCGACCCGGCCGTGATGCTCTCCGGCGTGCTACCGCTGCCGCCGGATCTGGACGAATTGCTCTTCGCCGGCTTCCTGCGCCAGAAGCCGGTGGAGCTGGTGCGCTGCGAGACGGTGGACCTGGAGGTGCCGGCCAACAGCGAAATCGTGCTGGAAGGCTATGTGCGACTGGATGAGCTGCGCACCGAAGGGCCTTTCGGTGACCACACCGGCTTCTACTCGCTTGCCGACCAATACCCGGTGTTCCACATCACCTGCATCACCCACCGTAAAGAACCCATTTACACCACCACCATTGTCGGCCCGCCGCCCATGGAAGACTTCTGGATGGGACACGCCATCGAGCGCATCTTCCTGCCGCTGATGCGGCTGCAGCTGCCCGAGATCGTGGACATGTCCATGCCCGCCGAGGGCATCTTCCATAACCTGATGCTGGTGGCCATGCGCAAGTCCTACCCCGGCCAGGCGCGCAAGGTGATGAGCGCCATCTGGGGTTTGGGCCAGGCCATGTTCACCAAGTGCATCGTGGTGGTGGACCATGATGTGGACGTGCAGAACCCGCGCGAGGTGGTCTGGAAGGCGCTGAACCACATCGACCCCGAGCGCGACATCCAGTTCACCTTCGGCCCCATTGATTCTCTGGATCACGCCAGCCGGCTGCCCAACTACGGCTCCAAGATGGGGGTGGACGCCACACGCAAGTGGCCCACCGAAGGTTTTACCCGCCCCTGGCCCGACGAGATGCGCATGAATCCCGAGGTGAAAGCCCGGGTGGACGCTCTGTGGAAGGACTTGGGGCTGTAATCGGTGAGGCATCTGTTCTGCTTGGTGTAAATTTGAGCCATGAAGAACTTTCGATTGACCGGTGTGTTCTGGCACGAGGGCGAGCTTGTGGTTTCCAAGTGCCCTGAGCTTGGGGTAGCCTCCTGTGGGGAAACCGTCGAAGAAGCGATGGCCAACCTGCGGGGCCTAACCAAGGCATGCATCCGGCTACCAAAAGAGCGGCGGCGGCTGATGCCAGAGTCGTTGGGGTGACACCTATGCGAAACTGGAGGCAGCTTGAAGATCAGGGAGCTGATTCGTCTGCTGGGGGAGGACGGGTGGCGGCTGGCCCGGACCCGAGGGAGCCACAGACAGTTCAAGCACCCGGACAAGCTCGGGACTGTCACCGTGGCTGGGAAGCCAAGCATTGACGTCCCGCTAGGCACGCTCAATGCGATCCTAAAGCAGACCGGCTTGAAAAAGTGAGGAGCACCTCGATGCGTTACATGGTGGTAATCGAGCGCGGGGAGAAGAGTTGGGGAGCTCACGTCCCGGACATCCCCGGCTGCATTGCTGTGGGCGAGACGAGAGATGAAGTGCTGCAACTTATCCGCGAGGCCCTCGCCTTCCACATCAAGGACCTCCGGCACGATGGTCTTCCCGTGCCTTCGCCAAACTCCGAGATCGAATTTGTCGAAGTGAGTGCAGCCTGAGCCGGCGCTGCAGGCGACGCCCAAAGTCGGGCCGCGCCTGAGCGGCAGTTCGTTAGCTCCTGGAGGATCGGCAGCCACAAGAGTTGTTCTCAACGACCGTCGGCAGTGGTGTAACCATCATTGAGCTCGCTTATCAAAGAGTCGCTACCGCCTTTTGACAAGCAAGGCGATCCACCGTAAGCTGTTTTTTAGGTGCCACTCAAGCTCGGCTCCAGCCTGAGATTCATGCTTCGGTCATGCTTCCGTTTGCGGCCACCCCAATGACAATCCAGACGCGCCGCTGCCTGCTGGCCGTGTTGCTGGCGACGGCACTTGCCTGGCCGGCTTTCCCGGCAGGCACAACCTTCTGGCAGATGGACACTGGCGC
>JAKZXP010000243.1:0-3364 GCA_047514915.1 Terriglobia bacterium | reverse complement strand
CGGCGTGGTGGCCGAAAAGACCGGCCTCGTGTGGGGCGCCGTGCGCGCCGAAGTCAGCGGCCGGGAACTCGAAGGCATGCAGTTCCGCCATCCCTTTGTCGAGCGCGAGGTGCCGGTAATCCTGGGGCCACACGTCACGCTGGAGCAGGGCAGCGGCATCGTGCACACTGCTCCCGGGCACGGCTACGAAGACTACGTTGTCGGGCAGCGGTACGGCATCCCGATCTATTGCCCGGTAGATGAGCACGGTCACTTCACCCCGGAGGCGGGAGAATTGGCCGGCCGCCAGGTCTTTGAGGCCAACCCGGAAGTCGTCCAGTTGCTGCGCGCGCGCGGCATGCTGCTGGCCGCCGAGCAGATACGCCACTCCTACCCGCACTGCTGGCGCTGCCACAACCCCACCATCTTTCGAGCCACCAACCAGTGGTTTATCGGTATGGAACACAACGAGCTGCGGCGGCGGGCGATCGAGGAAGCGAGGAAAGTGAAATGGTCCCCGGCCTGGGGCGCCGAGCGCATGTCACAGATGCTGGCCACTCGGCCCGACTGGTGCATTTCCCGCCAGCGCGTCTGGGGCGTGCCCATCGTGGCCTTCTACTGCGAGGCTTGCAGCGAGCGGCTCGCCGACCTGGCCGCCCTGCGGTACACCGTGGCCATCTTCGCCCGGGAGAGCGCCGACGCCTGGTACTTGCGGCCGGCGCGCGAATTGCTGCCCGAAGGCACCCAGTGCGCCCGCTGCAGCCACGGCGAATTCCGCAAAGAGAGCGACATCCTGGATGTGTGGTTTGACTCCGGCTCCAGCCACCTGGCCGTGCTGGGACACAGCGACGAGCTCCCCTGGCCAGCCGACCAGTATGTGGAAGGCGCCGACCAGTACCGGGGGTGGTTCCATAGTTCGCTGCTGGTCGGGCTGGGGGTACGCAACGCGGCACCCTACCGCCAGGTGACCACCACCGGCTGGGTGCTGGATGCACAAGGGCATGCCATGTCGAAGTCGCTCGGCAACGTGATCCTGCCCCAGGAAGTCTGGCAAAAGTACGGGGCCGAGATCCTCCGCCTTTGGGTGGCCTCGGTGGACTTTCGCGAGGACATGCGCATCTCCGAAGAGGCGCTGAGCCGCCTGGCCGAGGCCTACCGGAAAATCCGCAACACCTTCCGGTTCGCCCTCAGCAACCTCTCCGATTTTTCGCCAGAGCGCGACGCGGTGCCCGCCGCCGAGCTGCACGACCTGGACCGCTGGGCCCTGGTCCGGGCGGCTGAGTTGGTGGAACGCTGCCACGCCTGGTACGGTGAGCAGGCTTTCCACAAGGTCTATCACGCCGCCTACGACTTCTGCACCGTCCAGCTCAGCTCCTTCTACTTCGATGTACTGAAGGACCGCCTGTACACTTCACCGTCCGCCTCCCGCGCCCGGCGCAGCGCCCAGACCGCCTTCTATCTGCTCGCCGAAGCCCTATTGCGCGTGCTCGCGCCTGTGCTCTGCTTTACTTGCGAGGAGGCCTGGAGCTTCCTGCCCAAGCGGGCCGGCGCGTCTGCCGGTGCGCCTGCCGGCGCGCTCGATAGCGTGCACCTGACGGATCTGCCTCGGGGTGGGGAACTCACCCAGGGCATCACCGCGGAGCAGATGGAACGGCTCCAGGATTGGGACCGTCTTCTGGTCGTGCGCTCCGAGGTCCTGAAAGCGCTGGAAGCCGCGCGCAACGAGAAGCAGATTGGCTCATCGCTGGAAGCGCGAGTGATCCTGGCCGCCGATGGCGAGTGGAGCGAGCTGCTGGAGCAGTACCGCGCCGAGCTCCCGATGCTGTTCATCGTCTCGCAGGTGGACCTGGTTCAGGATGAGCTGCCAGCGACGCGGCCCTCGCCGGTGCCCGGCGTGTTGCCGGGCACCGCGCAGGACGTGCTGCCGCGCGCCTTGGCGCCGGTGCGCGTAGTCATCCAGCGCGCCACCGGGGAGAAGTGCCAGCGCTGCTGGAATTATTCGGTGCATGTGGGCGAAAATGAAGAGTACCCCACGGTGTGCGAACGGTGCGCGGCGGCGCTTCAGGAAATCACGGCTTCAGGAAATAACGAATGAGGAGTGATGAGTCCCTTAGAAACATCGTTCTTAACACCCGGAATGCCTGACGTTTCATTCCTGACTCTGCACTCTTACCAATGCGCGGGCTCCATTTACTGATTGCGTTGGCGGTGTTCACGCTGGACCAGGTCACTAAGGCCGTCGTCGAGGCCCGGATTCCTTTGCATGACGTCCGTCCAGTCATCCCCGGGTTGTTTCAGCTCACCCACGTGAAAAACCGCGGCGCGGCCTTCGGCCTCTTTGCTGACTCCCCGTCTGAGCTGAAGATCGCACTGCTGATTGCGGTTTCCGTGCTGGCGCTGGGCCTGGTGCTGGTGTTGCTGTGGCGCCATCAGCCCGGAGCTTGGCGCACCGGGGTGGGACTGGCGCTGATTTTGGGCGGCGCCATCGGCAATTTGTTTGACCGGCTGCTACATGGCAGCGTGGTGGACTTCCTGGACTTTTACCTGCGCGGCTACCATTGGCCCGCTTTCAACGTGGCTGACAGCGCGATTGTTGTCGGGGTCGGATTGCTGGTCCTGGACATGCTTCTCAGTCCGACCCCCAGGGTCGAGCCCGGCTTAAGCGAGGGCCAAGCGAGGGCCAAGCGAGGGTTTAGTTGTACCCCAAGCTATTCACCATCGGCGATTTTGTCCAACACACCTACGGCCTGCTGGTGGCTTTGGGCTTCGTGGTGGCTTTGTGGCTCGTCGCGAGGCTGGCGCGGCGGGACGGCCTGGATGCAGACCGCGTCTTCAACCTCGCCGTTTACTCGGCTCTGGCGGGGTTCCTGGGGGCCAAGCTCCTATTCTTGGTGACCGACTGGGAATATTACATGCTGAATCCTCGACAGGCGCTCTCTTTGCAGTCCCTGCAGGCAGGCGGTGTGTTCTACGGGGGGGTTCTGGGCGCAGTGATTTTTGCAGCCTGGTACACCAGGCGCGCCCGGCTTCCGTTTTGGAAAACCGGTGATGCCGTCGTGCCGGCTGTGGCGTTGGGTCACGCAGTGGGCCGGCTTGGGTGCTTTTCGGCCGGCTGCTGTTGGGGGACGCCCTCCACTCTGCCCTGGGCCGTTACCTTCACCAACCCCTATGCCCACCAAACGTTCGGCGTGCCTCTGGGCATCCCGCTGCACCCAACGCAATTGTACGAAGCCGCTGCCGAGGCGCTGATCTTCCTTTTCCTGCTGTGGCAACGCAAAAAGAAGAGCTTCGACGGGCAGGTTTTCGCGCTGTATCTGGCGCTCTATGGCGCGGCGCGTTTTGGGCTGGAGTTTCTTCGCGACGACCCTGAGCGCGGCTTCTTGTT
>JAKZXP010000242.1:0-2863 GCA_047514915.1 Terriglobia bacterium | reverse complement strand
CGCGAACTTCCTGCCAGGCCTGCTGGCGCTGCTGGTCGTGTTGCTACTCTCCCTGTTGCTGGCGTCGCTGGTTCGCATGTTGCTGCGCCGGTCCCTGCGCGGCATTAACTTCGACAGTCGGCTGGATCAGTGGGGTTTCTCCTGGGTGGCCAACTGGACCCCCTCCCGAAGCCCGACCCAGCTGATCGCCCGGCTCTCCTTCTGGACCATCGTGTTTCTCGGAGCCCTGGCCGGCGCCAGCGCCCTGGACGCCGATCTGCCCTCGCAACTGGCCAACCGGCTGTTCGCCTATCTGCCCAACGTGTTGGCGGCGATCTTAGTGCTGGGGGTGGGCACGTTTCTGGCGCGCTTCCTGGCGCGGGGCGTGTTGATCAGCGCGGTGAACATGCAGATCCACTCGGCGCGCTTGTTGGGCCTGGGGGTCAAGTGGCTGATCCTGCTACTGGCCGGCGCCATGGCCATGGAGCACCTGGGAATCGGCGGGCAGATCGTTCGGCTGTCGTTCGGCATCCTGTTCGGGGGCATCGTGCTGGCGCTCGCTTTGGCCGTGGGCCTGGGCTCCAAAGACATGGTCAGCCGCACGTTGGAACGGCAGGCCAGCCGGAGCGAGGAACAAACCGAGGAACACTTTCATCATCTTTAGTCCCGCCGGTCTAATCCCACTGGTCTAGAAGCCATCTCATAAATGCGCGATATGACTCTCTTGGCCAAACTTCGTTGTACCTCAGGGGCTGAAGCCCCCGTTTTACAGCCCTCTTGCGGCACGGCTGAAGCCGTGCCCTGACACCTGTGTGAAATTGAGCATTTATGAGATGGGTTCTAGTCCCGCTGGAGACCAGGCTAAGGAGTCCTGGCCTCTTTCATCTTGAGCTCCCTCTGAAAGTCCCACTCCATTTGGGAGATGACCTGCTCCACCGGGCCGTCACAAACAATTCTGCCCTGCTCGAAGAACAACGCGCGCGTGCACAGCAGGCGGGCCAGTTCCAGATCATGAGTGACGATCACCTTGGTTTGCTTCAGCGGATGAAGTAAAGCGATCAGGGAGGCCCGGCCCGGCGGATCCAGCCAAGTGGTGGGTTCGTCCAGGACCAGGACCTCCGGGTTCATAGCCAGTACGCCAGCCAGCGCGGCCCGGCGTTTCTCGCCGGCGCTCAAGTGATAGGGCGCGCGGCTCTCCAATCCCCTCAGCCCCACCAGCTCCAGAGCGCTGGCTACCACCTGGTCCACTTCTTCGGCCGGCAGTCCCAGATTGGAAGGGCCAAAAGCCACGTCCTCGCGCACGGTGGGCATGAACAACTGGTCGTCAGGCTCCTGGAAGACCAGCCCTACTTTTTGTCGGACTTCCCTCAAGTTTCGCTTCACCACCTGGCATCCACCGATCCGAACCTCTCCGCTGCCGCTGAGCAAGCCGTTCAAATGGAGAACAAAGGTGGTCTTGCCGGAGCCGTTGGGTCCCAGCAGGACCACTGCTTCCCCTGCCGAGATTTTCAAATTGATCCCAGCTAGAGCACGGGTGCCGTCCGGATATGTAAACCGCAGATCGTCGACCTCAATGACCGGCTCTACCAGACTCATACCGGATCTGCCAGCTTCATAGTAGATGTCGCATGGCCAGTTGTACCGCGGCCAGATAAGCCGCGGTAAGGCCGAGAAACAGGAAATCACGCGCCTGCCACTGAAACCGGTGCCGGGTGGGCAACACGCCGACAAACCCACGGGCCAGCATAGCGCGGTGGATACGTTCCGCCCGGGCGTAGCTGCGCACAAACAGCACCGCGATTGCCGCAGCCGCTGCCTGCCACCGCAGCGGCCAACCCCGGCCAGCACCGCGGCTGCGGTGGGCATACCTCATATGCTGGGCCTCCTCAGACAAGACAAACAGGTACCGGTAGAGGAAGTGTACGATCATCAAGAACGCGCCTGGCACCCGGAACCGTTCCAATGCGTGGAGCAGGTCCGACAGTCGCGTGGTGGCCGCCAGCAGCAGTACGGCCAGCGCTGACAGGTAGGATTTGCCGACGATGGCGGCGGCCGCCGACACGGTGGACATCCGGCCGGAAAACTCAGCGGCCCAGATCCACTTCCCCAACAAGGCGCCGCCCACCGCCATCAAGGAAAACGGCAAGACCAGGCCGGCGTGCCTCAGGCAGTACCCCAGGGGCACACGGCTGAACAGGATCATCACCACCAGAAACGCCCCCGCCGCCGGAAGCTTCAGCGCCAGCCCTTGGGAAGAAAGAACCAGGAAGAGCACCAACCCCAGCACCGCCAGAATCTTGCTGCGCGGATCGAGCCGATGCAGCGGACTCTCGAGTTCATTCCAGCGGTCGAGCTGAACCAGGTGCAACGGAGCCCCTTCTTCGCGAGGAATATTTTCCGATGGCTAGCGCGACCAGAAAGCAAGCGGTCGCTCCGACTACGCCTGCGGCCATCTTCCGGCCGGCGGCAGATTGCAGGAGTGGAAACTCATAATCCGCCAGAGGGCTGGCCAGCGCGGGCTCTTCGCGGCCGGCAAAACCCAGCCGGAGAGCAACCCACTCGAAACCATCCGGGGACCCATCCGGGGACGAGGAAGCGACATAGGCGGCTGCGGCGCACAACAATAAGGTGGCGGCGCCGAACAACAGGGCTACCGCGCGGAAGCTCCACCGCCTGCCTCTCATGCCGATTCCGCAGGGCGATGGAGCAGGCCAGGGTTTAGCTTTTCGATCATGCGTACCGTGGCCAGCGTCAGGCCTCCTTCGGCAAGCCCGCCAATGGCGTACATACCCACCAGAGAAGCAAACAGCAACGGCGCGGGAGCCACCTCCGACCAGGCCAGTTCCAGGGCGACCGCCGCAGCGCCGCCGACCATCGCCAGCCA
>JAKZXP010000241.1:0-2642 GCA_047514915.1 Terriglobia bacterium | reverse complement strand
AGATTAACCTGCAGGCTGGTTTCGCCCGAAATGCAATTGCGTTCTACCGCCGCATCACCCGGATGGACCCCGGCGCGATTGACGCCATCCTTCAGCTGGGCGAGTTGTACACACTTCAGGGGCAACTGGCCGACGCGAAGGCTCAATATCAGCGGGCCAGTGACTTCTTCTCCCAGCACAATCAAGCCGACAAGTGCGTGGAAGTCATGGAGAAGATTCTGCTGCTGGATCCAGAGAACGTGGCCAGCAAGCAGCGCCTGGCCCAGATGTACCAAGAGGTCAACCGGAAGGACGATGCGGCTGGCATGTATCTGTCGGCCGCGCAGGGGTTAGCCGACGTTGGCAATCGGACCGATGCCGAGAGCGCCCTCCAGAAGGTGCGCAACCTGGGCCTGTCCACCCCCGAGGTGCTGGTTCTGGAGGCGCGGATCCAGTTGGAGGACGACCGCGCCGCAGATGCCATCGCTACCCTGGAGCAAGTGCCCGAAGAGAGCGTCGACAGGGAGGCACTGAACCTCTTGTTCCAGGCCTGCACCTCGGTGGGAGACAACGGGCGCGCTGCCACCGTGGCCCGGCGGTTGCTGGAAGAGCACGGGGACGGCACTGGGCTGACCGTGGTCTGCAACCGCCTGCTAGAGGCCGGACAGCATGCCGAAGCGCTGGAGAACTACCGGCAACTCGGCGACGGCCTGATTGCCCAGGGGGAAACCGCGCCTCTGATCGAAGGCCTGAAGAAAATCGTCAGTTCGCTGCCTTCCAGCGTGGAAGCGTTGAGCCTGCTCCGCAGCGTCTACCAGCAAACCGAGCAGACCTCAGAGATCTCTGAGGTGAACGAACAACTGGCGCACGCCTATGTCAATCAAGGCGACCATGCGAAGGCCCGCGACCTGTTCGAGGAACTGGCCCGCCTGGAGCCGGAAAATCCACACCACCGGCAGAACCTGGAACAGATGGACGCCAAGCTGGGCCGAGCTCCAGCGGCCGCCGCCCCTTCGCCTGGAGCGGGTTTTGCCGAACAGGTGATGGGCGAGCCGACCCTGGCGGAGGAGCCGCTCACCGAAGAGGACCGGGAGGCATTGAACACCGCGGTCAACGAAAGCGACCTCTACCTGACGTATCGCCAGTTGGACAAGGCGATTCAGCCGCTGGAAGCGATACTGGAGCGCATGCCCCGGAATGCCACGTTGAACCAGTGCCTGCTGGACTTGTATGAGCGCGCAGAACAGTACGGGAAGGCGGCGCAGCGCTGCGAGGTGCTGGCCGAAATCTATGTGCTGGCCGGGGCGGCGGAGACAGCCACTACTTATAGCGACAGGAAGGCGAAGTTCCAAGAGCGGGCCGGCACCGCGGTCCCAACTCCAGAGGCGCCGCCTCCGGCAGAAGTACCGCCTCCTGAGGAGCCGGCACCCGCCGCTGCAGCGCCCGAGCTTGCGAGCGCGGCTGAAGAAGTCGAATTCTACCTGCAGGCCGGCTTGGTCTCCGAGGCTACCACCTCACTGGCGCGCCTCCAGGAGCTTTATCCTGACTCGCCGGAGGTGGAGCAGCTGGCCGAAAGGGTAGCCATGGCAGTCATGGGCGCACCGGCCGCCGAGGAGGCTGCGACGCCAGCCGCCCCGCCCGTCGAGGAAGCAGCCGCGGTTCCCCCGCCGCAACCTGAGCCTGTGGCGGCGCCGCCGGAGCCTGCTCCCCCGCTGCCTTCCCCACCAAAGCCAGCTCCTCCGGCCGCTGCTCCGCGTGAGCAAGAATTCGTTCTCTCGCTGGAGGAGCAGCCGGCCGAAGATGGCTTCCAATTGTCGCTGGATGAAGAATCGGCACCACCCCCGACCGCGCCACCTTTCCCGGCGGCCGCGGCTCCCACCGGCTTTGACGGCTTAGTGGGCGCGCTCGAGGAGGAGCTTTCCGATGTTGCGCCGTCGCCCAAGGCCGCCGCTCCCCCCTCAACGCCGCCTCCGGCTGTCCCTCCTACTGCACCCGCACCGGCTTCGGGAACTCCCGAAGGGGCTGGGGCGCTGGCCGAAGTGTTTGATGAGTTTAAGTCGGACATGGAAGACGATACCGCGGAGGCCGACATCGAAACGCATTTCAACATGGGTGTGGCCTTCAAGGAAATGAACCTGCTGGATGAGGCCATTGGGGAATTTCAAAAGGCCTACCAGGCGGCCGAGCGCGCCAAGAGCTATTCCAACTACGTCCGCTGCTGCAGTCTTCTAGCGCACTGCTTCCTGGAAAAGAACCTGCCACCCCTGGCCGTGCGTTGGTTGGAGAATGCGCTGAAGGCGCCAGGCCTGGACCAGGAGGACATCGTGGCGGTGCGCTACGAGATCGGCGCCGCCTACGAAATGGCAGGCGACAAGAAAGCGGCGCTGAGCAGCTTCATGGACGTCTACGCCCACAACATCGACTACAGGGACGTGGCTGAACGCATCCGCGAGCTGCAGGGAAAGTAGTGCTCCTCTATGGGGAAACAGATCTTCTTCGTGATTTTGTGCCTGGAACTGGGTCTGTTCCTGCTGCTGCTTCCCTGGTCGGAGATGTGGGAGCACAACCTGATCTTCTGGCTTGTTCCCGGACTGCGCCCTTTCCTGTTGAGTTACTACGTCCGCGGCGCGCTGAACGGGTTGGGCTTGGTGAACCTGTGGGTT
>JAKZXP010000240.1:0-3762 GCA_047514915.1 Terriglobia bacterium | reverse complement strand
CTGCCCTCTCCCACGGCGGCCGGGAAGCGCTTCACGCTCAAGTTTCATTATGAGGGAGAGGTGATCTCCGACGCCGGTAACGGCGTGTTGTACGTGGGCGAGCGGGGGAGTTGGTATCCCAACCGTGGCTTCCACCCTGCCCTGTTTGACCTGACCTTCTACTACTCACGGCACTTAACCCTGGTAGCCACCGGGGAGTGCGAAGAGAGAAGACAAGAAGGGGAGTGGCGCGTGTCCCGGTGGAAGTCACCAACCCGCCTGCGGGTGGCCGGGTTCAACGTGGGCGAGTATCTGAAGAGGGAAGCGCAAGCGGCGGACACGCGCATCGAGGTCTACGTCAACAAGAACCTGGAGCCAGCGCTGGAGCGTCGGCGGCGCAGGGTGAGCGCCGCACTACCCGGGCCACTGCTCCCACACCGACCTTGGCAAGACCCCAGGCGGTCCAGGGGCTCGTTCCACCCGGCGTTGCCGCTGCTGCTGCCGGCTCCGCCTGCGGCGCGTGATAACGCCCGGATCGCCGAGCGTATCGCTCGCGACGCCGGCCGGAACGTGGAGTTCTTTTCTCAGATCTTCGGCCCTCTTCCTTTGGAACAGGTAGCGATTTTCCCTATTCCTGGCAGTTTTGGTCAAGGCTGGCCGGGCCTGGTCTACCTGTCCACGATGGCCTTCTACCTTCCCTTTGAACCCATGGACCGGCCGGTGTCCAAGGTCACCCAGATTTTCTACCGCACCCTGATGAGCAGTCACGAACTGGCTCACCAATGGTGGGGCAATGTCGTGGCGCCGGCCACCTATCGCGATGAATGGCTGGTGGAATCGCTATCCAACTACGCTGGGCTGCTGTTTCTGGAAACGCACAAAGACGGGGATCGCGAAGTACAGTTGACACTGGAACGGTTGCGCGAGGAGCTGCTGGAGAAGGTGGGCGGTGAGCCGGCCGAGCGCGCCGGACCGCCGGTGCTCGGCTACCGGCTCAACTCCTCCCGCAGCCCGGATGGGGCCTCGCAGGTCATGTACAACAAAGGGACCTGGATCATCCACATGCTGCGCCAGGTGATGCGGGATCCAAAAACCGGGTCCGATGACGCGTTCTTCCAGTTCCTGCGTGCGGTTCGCGACACCTTTGATGACAGACCTCTGACGACGGCCGGGTTCCAACAGCTTGCTGAAAAATTTGTCATCCCAGCCGCCAACCTGGACGGGGACAGTTCGCTGGACTGGTTTTTCGATCAATGGGTCTACAAGACCGGGATTCCCGAGGTCCATCTGAAGTCGTCCACCGAGAGGCGCGGCGGAAAAATCCGTGTGGTCGGAAAGGTGATCCTGAAGGGTGTGGACAAGAACTTCGCTTTGCCTGTCCCCATTTACGCCCAGGATTTGCGAGGACGCCAGGATTTGCGAGAACGAAGGCTGCTGGGTGTCGTGTCGGCCGTCGGCGAGGAAACCCCCTTCAGCTTCCCTGTGACAGTCCAGCCGCTGCACATCCTGGCTGACCTGCGGCGGACCCTGCTGGTTGTGGTGCGCTAGCCTCCTCTCACTGACGGCGAGGGGTTCCTGGATGCCGGCGCCTGCCTGTTGGGGGTGTCCTCTTCCGCGGCAGTAGCGCACCCGAAGCCCCGAATGATTGCTTACTCAAGCAATGTTGGGTGCGGTGGCGTGAGCCAGAATCAGGGGCAGAATTCCCACCGGTACAAGGTGCTGCATGAACTGCATCCGAAAGCCGGCTTCGACCAGCGCTGCTTCGGTGTCGCGGTCCAAGTGGCAACCGCGCGCCAGTTTTTTCCAAGCCGGGGTCAGGCGCGCTTGCAAGCGCGCTGTCGACCGATCAGCAGAGCGCACATGCTCGAGCAGCAGCAAATGGCCGCCGGGCCGCAGGACCCTGCGGATCTCGGCCAGCGCGCGGGCCTGGTCCGTGACGGTGCACAGCACCAGTGTGGAGACGACCGTGTCGAAGGAGCCGGCCGCGAAGGCCAGCCGTTCGGCGCAGGCCAGCACAGCTAGCGCGCCGCCACGACGTGCGCGGCGCAGCATGGCCCAATCGGGCTCGCTGAGCACCACCTGAGCATCTTTACCGGGGTGGCCGGAGTGGCCGTAGTGCGCCAAATTCGCGCCCGTTCCGGCGCCGATTTCCAGCACCCGGCCCTGGACCCGGGCCAGCAGTTCCCGACGCAGGCGACCGAGGTACAAGCGCTCCGCGGGCCACAGGACCGCATCGTACAGGGCTGCATGCAAATGACCATTCATATTGGCAAGCAGACACAGGTCATATTGGCAAGCAGATACAGGTCATGTTGGCAAGCAGATACAGGTCACGGCCGATCGCGGGGCGCGGATCTGGACGAAACCTCTTGGTCCAGCGACAGCCTCAGCCTGCCCGGAGCTTGGCCCCATACCCTAGAAGACGTATCACAATTGCCGGGGGAAGGTGAGTCGAAAGTCGAAGTGAGGAATGGTACTGACGGTCTCTTCCCAGCAACCAGCGCTGACCTTCGTAGGCCTCAATCACGAACGCCTTCTTTATAGATCCAGTTGGCAGATCCAGTTTGGTTGACGGTATCTCTCAGGCTGTGTTAAAAGTGCTGTCCTTGCACACTCCGCAGGATTGTTCCTCTAGCAAGTGCTAGCAGCAGATGGCTGAAGAAGAAAAGAAACCCGCAGCAGGTGAAGGCGAAAAACCAGCAGCGAAGCCTCCGTCAGCAGCGGGTGGGACACAACCGGCGGGAGCGGCCGAGAAGCCGGCTGCGCCGCCCAAACCCCCCAGCGGGCCTACGCCTCAGCCCTGGGACGACGAATTTTCCCGCCGCACCCGGGAGCATTTGGGCGGCGCTATCCAGGAAAGTCTGACGTATCTGGGGCAGAACTATTTCCTGGTGGACGCCGGTTCCATCCTCAGCACCTGTCGTTACCTGAAACAGGAAGAGCAGTTCGACTTCCTGACGGATCTGACCGCCCTGGACGATCCCAAACGGGAAAAACGCTTTGAGGTCATTTATCAACTCTATTCCTTCCCCCACAACGTCCGGCTCAGGCTGAAGGCTCCACTCGGAGAGAAGGAAAGCATCGAAAGTGTGGTGTCGCTTTGGGCCGCAGCCAACTGGCTGGAACGGGAAGCCTACGACATGTTCGGGATCCGTTTCCGCGGCCACCCCGACCTGAGACGGATTCTGCTTCCCGAGGAGTGGCAGGGACACCCGTTGCGCAAGGACTACGACATCCTCAAGCAGGACGTGCAGTGGGTGCAGGAAAATCTGCACATTGAAAGCGGCCAATAGCGCGCGAACATGGCTGAAGAAAAACAGCTCGGGACCGCTGAAGCCACCTTCCTGGACGCGAATGAAATCGTGTTGAACATGGGGCCGCAGCATCCATCGACGCACGGGGTGTTGCGGGTGGTGCTGAAGCTGGATGGCGAGAAGGTGATGGGCTCAGAGTGTGTCATTGGGTATCTGCACCGGGGGGTGGAGAAGATCGCCGAGAACCGCACCTACGCACAGTTCAACCCCTACGTGGACCGCATGGATTATGTGGCCGCGGTCTCGAACGGCCTGGGCTACTGCGAAGCCGTGGAGAAGCTGCTGAACGTGGAGGCTCCTCCCCGCGCCAAATACGTGCGAACGATTCTCACGGAACTGAACCGCATCTCCAGCCATCTGCTCTGGCTGGGAACGCACGCGCTCGACATTGGGGCGATCACTCCGCTGTTCTACACCTTCCGCGAGCGAGAAGAGGTTCTGAAAATCTTCGAGGCGTACTGCGGCGCAC
>JAKZXP010000239.1:0-5090 GCA_047514915.1 Terriglobia bacterium | reverse complement strand
GGGGACAGACTTGATTCGCCCCCTGTTGCGTTTCGAGGCGCACGAGTGTGGCTGCACGGAGCGCATTTGCCGCTGTCTGCATCGCCACCGCCAGCCGCAGATCCCCAAGTGCCACCGATCCGCGGGCCCTCCCCTGCCGGTTCTACAAAGTTGCGAGAAAGAGGAAGCCCCGGCTGTCTTTTCGCAGTGGAGCCTGCTGCCTTCCGAGACAACCTGCGCCGAACCGATGCCCGCTGAGGCTCTGGCCGCGCCAGCAGATCTCGGACTCTTTGAGATTTTCTCCGAGCCCAATCCTCCCCCGCCCCGAGTTCTTCCCGCCTAGCGCTGCTTTTCAAAACTTGTGTCCGTCATCGCGGGAGGACAACTTGTGTCCACCCGGGAGGGTTTATGCCATCCGGAGCCCGGCGGCTCAACCGCCTGGTGTTTCTTCTTGCTCTTACCTGCTGGTTCGCGGCGGAGCTGTCTGCCTCACCGGCGTCGCTGGACGGCCGCGTGCTCGAGGCTGGCAGCGGCCAGCCGATTGCCGCAGTGCAGCTCGAGTTGCGGCTGGTCGGCGGCGACCCAAGGTTTCAAACCAAGAGCGACCAGAAAGGCAGGTTCCGCTTCCCGACGCTCACGGCCGGCGACTATCTACTGATCACCGAAGCGCCCGGCCACTTTTCTAATGAAACTCGACTGCGCCTGAAACCCCGCCAGCCACTTGTGTTGACCATTGAGCTGGCAAGGCAGCCCACCCTGGCCTCGACCGTGACGGTACGCGAATCCTATGTCGAGATAGACCCGGGACAGACCGGCACATCGCGAATCCTCACCCGCTCCATGCTGGAGTCGCTGCCCGCGCCACTTCTGGGCAGCGTTCGCCGGCTGGCGGAGCACATTGCCCCCGGCGCCGTGCTCGGCCATGACAATTTGCTTCACGTGCGCGGCAATGAGCTCTCCCTGCATCAGGCCATTAACGGGGTGTCGTTTCTCGACAATCCACAGGAGCATTTCAACCCGGGCTTGAGCCCGCAGATCTTCGAGTCGGTGAATCTGATCACCGGCGGCTTCCCTGCCGAATTCGGAAACCGCTTCGGGGGCATCCTCGACATCAGCACACGCTCCGGCGGCAGTTTGGATGGGCACGGCGCAGCCAGCCTTGGGCTGGGCACTGTCCTGAATCACAATGCGGCTGTGGAATACGGCGGCAGCGAGGGCCGGTTCGGTTATTACCTTTTTGCCTCTGGGTCTCAGTCCGGACGCTTCCTGAACCCGCCAACGCGACGGGAGCTGCATGACTTCGGGCGAGGCCTTCGTACGACGGCGCAGTTGGACTACCAGGGCGAGAAGAACCTGTGGAAGTTGCTGCTCACGGGCGGCGGGACAAACTTCGAGCTGCCCAACACCGAACAGGAAAATCTGGTGCGACGCGATGCCTTCCGCCGGCTGCGGTCGCAAACGGCCATCCTGACCTGGCAGCGTATCTTCTCGCCGCGCGCCTTGCTCAGCACGTCGTTGTACGAACGCCATGTTTCTGACCGGCTCCTCCCCACCACGGACCCAGTGACCCCCTTCGGCCAGGGCTCCCGCAGTACGCTCACCACTGGCCTCCGGAGCGACTTTTCCTATGCGCGCTCGGGACACACTTTGAAAACAGGAATCGACCTGACTTTGCTGCGGCTCCGTGAGGGTTTCGGCTTTGACCCGCGAGAAGACGCGGGCGAGCTGGGAGCGTTTTCCTTCAGCGGCCGCAACTTGGGCGGGCAAACCAGCCTCTACGTGCAGGACCGCTTCTCGCCATTTCGGAACCTCACCCTGGATGTTGGGGTGCGCTGGGATCAGGTGAACCTGGTAGGCTCCTACTCCCACGTCAGTCCGCGCGTCGGTTTGGCTTACCACGTTCCGCAGTCCGGCTCGGTGATTCATTTCACTTACAACCGCTTTTTCGTGCCGCCTCCGCTGGAATACGCCATCCTGGCAAGCTACCTGGGGAACCAGCCGGGAGAAGGACACGCGCCTGTCGGCAACGTTCGGCCCTACACTCAGAATTACTACGAAGTGGGCTGGAACCAGCAGCTCCACCGGAAGGTGTTCCTGGAGGCCAACGCCTATGCCCACCGCGGCCGGAACGCCTTCGAGACCGGCGAGATCAGCAACACGCGCCTCTTTCTGCCCATCAACTTCCACCGGGCCCGCGCCTCTGGCGCGGAAATTTCCTTGGTCTTGGATCCGTTGGAGCGTCTGGGCCTGAGCGGCCGCCTCCAGTACGCTGCGGCGCGAGTGCGATTCTTCGGGCCCGTTTCGGGCGGCTTCCTCGGTGAGGAAATCGCGCCCGGGCAGGAAGTCTTGCCCGCCTTCGATCAAGTCCACACAGGCACGGCCAGCCTCTTTTACCGCAACGGCTGGCAAAACTTCCGGGCGGGCTTGATCCTGCGCTATGGCAGCGGCACGCCAGTTGCGGAAGTCCGCCTTCCCCAGCATCTGACGGCTGACTTTGTCACCGGCGTCACCGTGTGGCAGAGGGAATCGCGAAGGCTGGAGTTGGAATTCAACCTTACAAATCTCTCGAATAATATCTATCGCATCGCCAAGGAGAGCGAGACGACTCCCTTTCAATTCGCAGACCGCCGCGTCATTGCCGGACGCCTGAGCCTGCACTTCTGAGGCCGCCACCTTTCTGTCGGGTAGGAATCTCAGCTTGCTGCGGTCGGGCCGGGGGCGGGGGCCGCGCCTGACCGCCCACTCAGGCGCCGCAACAGCCGCAGCAGCGCGTCAAGAATCACACGCAGCAGCAGTACGAAAACCACCACCAGCACGGCTAGAATGGCAAGGGTGATGTAGGGATGCGAGGCAGCCATCCACAGCAGCAACGCTACCAGGATGTCCTCGCCCAGGCTGAGCGCCCAGTTGCTCAACGGTTCCGGGCTGGCGTTGACCGCCAGCCGGGCCGAGGCCTTGGTGCCGTGCGATTGCAGGGCCAGCGCGCCGCCCACCACCGCCATCAGCGCCTGCCAGGGACCTGCCTGATCGGCGAAGAACCCGGCCGCCAGGCCCGCTCCGACCGGCACGCGGATGAAGGTGTGGATGGCGTCCCAGAGATTGTCAAAGTAGGGGATCTTGTCGGCAACAAACTCGATGGCAAACAGCGCCAGCGCCACCCCAATCACCCAGTCCTGGCTGAGGGCGTTCATAGGCGGCGGCAGATGAATCACGTCGTAGCGCTGGAGCAGACCGATCATGGCCACGCTGCCATAGGCATTCAAGCCGGAAGCCACCGCGGAAGCGAGCGCCAGAGCCAGCAGTTCTGGAAGTGGTAAATTCATCCCAACGCCATGGTCTATTGGTATTCTACGCAAGTCTGTGCCAAAGGTTCCCGGCTATGCGCAACACGGGATTGCGACGCTGGAGAATTGCTCGAACTTAGATGCGAGACTGGGGACCAACCGTTACCTGCGTGGTGCTGATCCTAGGGATGGCCTGGGGCGCGTATCAAATCGCGGCCTCCGCCTGGGACAGCGTGGTTCACTATCGCACTCCCTATCGGTTCCACCCACCGTTGCCTGCCGCCGAGCCCCTGGTTCCGCGCGTGATCTTGGTGACCATAGACGGCCTCCGCCTGGACACCTCCCGCCAGATGGACTTCCTGAATGAGCTGCGACGCCGCGGCGCCTCCGGCAGCGCCCAGGTGGGTGTGCCGTCGTTCTCCTACTCGGGTCGGGCGGTGCTGGCCACCGGCGCCTGGGCCGAGGTGCACGGCATCACTTCCAACTTCGCGTCGCAGCCGGTGGAAGCCGACTCGGTGTTTTCGCTCGCCCGGGCAGCCGGGCGGCGCACCGCGGCGGCTGGCTCCGAGTTTTGGATTCGGGGGTTTGGTCTTCATCTGGATGTGTTGCTGCCGCCAGCCGAGGAGCCGAAATTTGCCCCGCCAGCGGAACTGCTCAATTGGCAGGAGCGCCGTTGTGCGGAGGGGTTGGAGTTTGTGCGTAATACGGAGTTCAATTTCCTGGCCATTGATTTGACGGCCGCCGACACCGCGTCTCACGACTTCGGGCCACTGTCGCCTGTTGCCCGAGAAGTCTACGGCGTCATCGACAACTGCCTGCGCAAGCTGGTGGCCTCGCAGGACCTCAGCCAAACGGTCGTCATCGTGACCGCGGACCACGGCCACCTGGACCGCGGAGGTCACGGTGGCAGCGAACCCGAGGTGCTCGAAGTGCCGCTGGTGCTGGTCGGCGGCCCGGTGCGGCGCGGCGCTCAATTAAAAGCCGAGCACGTGGATGTGGCGCCCACCATTTGTGCTTTGCTCGGCCTGCCCATTCCCGCCACCAATGAGGGCAAGGTGTTGTTCGGTGCTCTTCAGCTTGATCCCAGCTTGCGCGACAGGCTGCTGGGGATGCAGCAAAACCAGAGTAGAGTTTTCGCCTTGATTCGCCGGGGAGTTCTGGCGGGCACAGAACAGCAGGCCATGGATCGGCTTCGCCGTGTGCGTAGCCCCATCGCCAGGCGTCTGGGCCTGGGACTGCTGTTTCTGCTGGCCTGGCTCTTCATCAGTGTCTTAGAGACGCCGGCCCAATGGCGGGGTGCCCTGGGCGCACTTGTGGTCTTTTACCTGACCTATTCCCTGCTCCTGGACCGGTTTGGCCTAGGATATTCATTGAGCATGGTCAATCGAGAAGAATACCTGGAGAGCTTTCTGCTGAAAAACATGCTTCTGGCCGGTGGAGCGCTCTTGGGAGCCGCCTTCGTTATGGGCCTGATATCTGGCCGGGCTGGTCTTCGGCTCTCGGCAGCGACCGCGCTGCTGATCAGCCTGTCACTGGCAGGTCAAGTGCTTTGGGTCTACTGGTCTTACGGCTTGTGGATGGCGCAGTGGGTGCCAGACTTAAATGTACTCTTTAAAACCTACCTGCATCTGCTTGCTTTGATAGGAATTAGCATTGCCATGTTCGCTGCGCCGCTCGCCATATGGGCGGGCGCACGCTTGCGGCCCGGCCGCGTGCCTTCCTGAAAACTAAGCTATCCCCTTCGCCGCGCCCGCCAGTCACCACAACAAGCCGAAGAAGACGTAGCAGATCAGGCCGCCCACCACTGACATCGAAAGGCCCCAGGCC